>DATLZR010000124.1 GCA_035573895.1 Blastocatellia bacterium
CTACGCCAAATTTGACGATGGCATGCGTCTGCCCGCCGCAGACTTCCATGATCGTCCACGGGCGCGTTGTGATCCGGGCGATGGCGCGGGCGTATCGCTCAGCCGCCCTGGCGTCGCGGTACTCATCAATGTATTTCATGCGGAGCCTCCCTCCAGCTCTCGCAATTCATCCATCTGCCGCAGATACTCAAACACTTGTTGAGCTTCTTGTTCATCCAGTCGGCTGATGGCGAACCCGACGTGCACGATGACGTAATCGCCGACCTGAGCCTCAGGGACATAGGCGAGACAGACATCCTTGATGATGCCGCCGAAGCTCACTTTACCCATGCGCGTGAGGGGATCGTCGCCACTGATGCTGATGATCTTTCCGGGAACGCCTAAGCACATATCACGTTGCTCCTTCGCTCGCGCACCGCTGCCACCGCCTGGCCGAGCGCGAGACCACCGTCGTTGGGTGGAATACGTTGATGCCAGTAGGGACGAAATCCCTCGCCCAGCAAGCGGCGAACGGTCCGCTCGGTCAAATACTTGTTTTGAAAACAGCCGCCGGTGAGAACGACGCGCTCTTCACCCACGTGGTGCGCCACGGCGACGATCGCTTCGACCAGCGCATTGTGGAACCTCGCCGAGATCATGCCCACAGACACACCATCACGTAGATCGGCCAGAATATCCCGTATCATCGGCTCCCAATCAATGACCACTGCGGGTGGCAGATCGAGAGGTTCAGCGTGACCGGACGAGCCCGCAATCTGCCGCCTGAAAGTTGAGATCCGAAAAGGGTACGCCTCATCCGTCTCGACGCCGTCCAGCGCGAACTCCAGCTCCATTGCCGCCTGACCCTCAAATCTCACTACCTGACGCATCCCCACCAGAGCGGCCACCACGTCGAAGAGCCGTCCCACGCTCGACGTCACCGGCGCGTTGATCTTCCTGCTCAGCATCGTCTGCATGATCGCACGCTCTTCGGAGGAAAAGGCCTTGACCGGCGCAAGCTCCATCATGGTGAACACATCGTCGCCAAAGATCTCATAAAGCAGACCGATGGCCGTTCGTCGTGGCTCCTTAATGGCCTTCTCTCCGCCGGGCAGTCGGAAGGTTCGGAAGTGACCGATCCGGAGAAACGACTGATCTGTGATTTGCAAGAACTCTCCGCCCCAGATGGTACCGTCCAATCCATAGCCGGTTCCATCCCAGGCGATTCCCAGGACCGGCGGCACCAGCTCGTTTTCGGCCATGCAGGCGAGTACGTGCGCGTAGTGATGTTGAACCGGGATAACCGGCAGTCCATGGCGCCAGGCATAGTGCGTCGAGAGATAATCCGGATGGGCATCGCACGCCACTACTGATGGACGAAGATTGTAGAGTTCACGGAAGCTGCCGATGACGCGTTGAAAAGCCTCAAAGGCTTCAGCCGTTTCGAGATCACCGATGTGCTGGCTGATGAAAACCTGCTCGCCGATGGACACAGCAATCGTGTTCTTCAAGTGCCCGCCAACGGCCAGAACTGTTGGTGGCGAAGGAGTCATCAAGCAATGGAGAGAGAGGTGTTCGCCCGATTCCTCTGACCTGCGATTTGCCATCGGCCATGCACCCTTGGTGATCGGCAGCGGCGCGTATCCACGCGCCCGACGCAAGATAAGCTCCCGTCCCATCATCACGCGAACGACCGAATCATCAACATGCCGGGCGATAGGCCGATTGTGAACGAGAAAGAGGTCGGCAATTCCCGCCAGTCGCTTAAGCGCCTCCTGCTCATCTGTGCAAATCGGTTCGTCAGACAGATTGCCGCTTGTCGCCACAACGGGAAATCCTAATTCCGCCATGAGCAGATGATGCAGCGGTGTATAGGGAAGCATGATGCCGAGGTACGGATTGCCGGGAGCAACGGGTGAAGCGACAGCTAATGATGGATGGTTAATGGCGGATTTCCTGTGGAGCAGAACGATGGGTGATTCGGGAGAGAGGAGCAGCCGTTCTTCGAGTTCCGAAACCTCACAGTGCTCTTTGATGAGTTCGAGCGTCGGATACATCAGCGCGAAGGGTTTTTCTTCACGGTGCTTACGCACCCGGAGGCGAACGACGGCCTCTTCATTGCGGGCATCCACGAGAAGGTGAAACCCGCCGAGCCCCTTAACAGCCACGATCCGTCCTTGACGAATCGCCTCGGCTGCCCCAATAAGCGCGTCATGATGTGTGGCGAGAACTTTTCCACCGGCATTCCACAGTTCCACGTGCGGCCCACAACGGGGGCAGGCGTTCGGCTGCGCGTGAAACCGTCGGTCGAGCGGATTCTCATATTCGGCCTGGCATTCGGGGCACATCGCGAACCCTTTCATCGTCGTATTGGGCCGGTCGTAGGGCACCGCCTCGATGATCGTGAAGCGCGGCCCGCAGTTAGTGCAGTTGGTGAAAGGATAGCGATAGCGGCGATTCGTCGGATCGAAGATCTCTCGGAGGCATTCTGAGCAAGTGGCAATATCTGGCAGCACGAGGGCGGTCTTCTCTCCTGTTCCATCACTGTGTCGAATTTCGAATGTCGTGTATCCGACAGGATCGAGAAACGAATATTCGAGGCTCTGGATGAAGGATCGTGGCGGTTTCTCCCGCTCGATGCGAAGGAGGAAGCTTTGCAGGTTCAGTGCGTTTCCTTCGACTTCGATGAAGACACCATGCGTCGAATTCAGCACCCACCCGGGTAGACCCATCTCGGTCGCCAGCCGATAGACGAACGGACGAAAGCCAACGCCCTGAACCGCCCCGCGAATGGTGATGCGAAGTCGTTTGGTCATATCCCCTTGAATGGGCCCACGGGTGCTCAGACGCGAAGAAACGGATCTTCGCGTTCGTGTCGTTGAATTTCGGCGGCTGGCGGTTTTTGCCGGGTTAGTGCTTCCAACCAGGCGCACCACTCAGAAATGCCCGTCCCGGTGACGCAGGATGTCTCGAAGACCTTCAGCGCCGGGTTAATTTGCAGCGCATTGTGCCTGAGCACATCGAGCCGGCAGTTGAGATAGGGGAGCAGGTCCGTCTTGTTAATCACCAGCACCGCGGCCTGGCGGAACATCGCCGGATATTTGAGGGGCTTGTCATCTCCTTCGGTCGTGCTGATGATGACGACCTTCATCGCCTCACCCAGGTCATAGTTGGCCGGGCAAACGAGGTTGCCGACGTTCTCGATGATCAGAAGGTCCACGCCCGCTAAATCGAGTTTCGCCATGGCCTCGCGCACGAGCTGCGCTTCGAGGTGACACCCGCCTTGGGTGACAATCTGAATCACAGGCACTCCATACCGGGCGATCCGCTGAGCGTCGAGATTTGTTTGTACATCACCCTCGATGACCGCTATTCGCAACTTTCCGTCAAAGTGCTCAAGCGTTCGTTCGATGAGGCTTGTTTTTCCTGAACCGGGCGAGCTGACCATATTGAGGGCCAGAATCCCATGCTCGGCCAGCCGCGCCCGATTTTGCCGGGCAATTTCGTCGTTCTTCTCCAGAATCTTTCGCTCGATGGTGATGATAGGCATCTCACCGCCTTTCGTATCAGGAGTGAGCATTCAACTGTCAACCGATAGCTGAGTTACGGCCGTTTCAAACCGTGACCTTCTCAAACTCAACGACAGGCACCCTCGATTCCGCTGCAATGCCTACGCGCTCCTGACGGATGCGTTCCAGGCGGCGAATGGTGTCTGGGGCAAACTCCTTTTCCCCGCAGCGGACACAGACGCCGGCCGGGACGCCTTCAATGATGATGATTTCGTCACCGATTTCTTCAATGACTCGGCTGATGCGCTGCTCAACATCACCACCGCAGAATGCACAAATGTTTTTCATCTATTTCATCCCCTTTCGTGTTTTCCAGTCCGATTCCCATCTGTCGGCTGTGGGCGCATAGACAGTGATAACTTTGACGAGGGGTGGTTTGGACAGGCAAACGTGAAGCGGTCTTCCATCCGGGGTTTTGCCTAAGATTAAGACATGCTGGTAAGGGGTAAGCCGATGGGTAGTCCTCAACGATTTCTCCGCCTGCGCATCGCAGTACAATGTCATCCATAGAAATACTCTCGTTCTTCATCTCGCGCCTCGCGTGGTCTGTGATGAGAACTGGTTGTTCTTCAGGTATTCCGCTATGGCCTCAATCTCACTTTCGGCCATACACCTTGGACCTGCTCAAGTCTATGCGCTGATCCTCTTTCAGCCCTCTTACAAGCACTGCTCGTAAGCTTCTGTTCGCTCGCACCTTTCACGAATTACTCTTCGACCTCCAATTCTACCACATCGAGTTCGTTGCCGGAGATCAGTTCAACATGAGCGCTGTTGCAGTTCGGACAGATGAAGGCGTACTCCTTTACCTCGAAGGCGTTGCGACAATCGGTGCAGCGACTCACGATGGGCACATGCTCGATGAGAAGCCGGGCTCCCTGTGCGACGGTGCCTTCGCTCGCCACCTCGAAGCAAAAGCGCAGCGATTCCGGCACGACGCCAGCCAGCTCGCCGATTCTCAAGCGAACAGTCTTCACGCGCGCACTGCCGTTGGTGGGCGCGTAGCGCTCGATCACCTCCAGAAGGTTCCTGGCGATGGACATCTCGTGCATGGCGCCTCTATTCATCCTCTTCTCTGATGATGTAGGCCGGCAGCTTTCCGTAGCTCATCAGAAAGACCATAACAATTGATCCGAGGATGACCACGGAGATGACCACCCAGTCGCCCGAGCTTAGCCGTTCTGCCGACCCCTGACCAGTGAACGTCGAGTAGGTCAGCCATCCCCACACGGGCAGCATGATCACGGCGATCATCCAGGCGATCCATCTCGGTAGGTAGACCTTCTTTTCTTTGACCATGATTAACTCCTTTCCGGCCAGACCGGATGAATTGGCGCGGTCCCCTCGCGCCTCAAGAATACCATCAACCAGCCTGAACGGACAGTTCCTGAGGGACCGCCGACAACAGCCGGGCAATTTCCGCCGCGACGCGCGGTACCGCTCGCGACACCGGCTCGGACAGTCCCGGCTCGACGCTCTCCGGCACGCGACCGACCTG
>DATLZR010000125.1 GCA_035573895.1 Blastocatellia bacterium
GAGCCGCTGGAGAAACCGCCGACACTCTCGCTCGGCGACCGACAGCGGCAGGCGCGAGACGACGGCCCGCCCTTCGATCCGAACGAGGGGGCCTCGCTCTGTGAGGGTGATCGCTCCCAGGGAATCCGTAGGTTCAATTTCCGCTTCCACCACGCCTCCCCCGCGCGGATACCATCCCCATTTTACGGTGCGCAGCGTCGCTCGACCGTTCATCCGCTGGAGCAGAGGAAGAAAGACCCGCTCGAGATAGGTCGTGGGCGGACTCCAGGGAACATGCGTTCCCCCCTTGAGGAGGAGCCGGGTCGGCCCCGGTGCAAATAACAGCGCCGGCAGGACCGTCTGAAAAATCAAGCTCACCGATCCGGCGCTCGCTTTCACCTTGCTGACATCGAACTCATAGGTTCCGCTGGTGATTGTGCCCGGGGTGAAGATCAGGAACTCGCCGCCGAGTTCTTCGCCGAGCGTCTTTCCTTGAGTCACCTCTTTGATCGCCCGGACGGCCGTGAGATGCTGCGGTTGAAGCCCCGGCGTTTTTCGACCCCGGCGAATATTGGTGATCTCAACCTCGCAGCCCAGAAGTGCCGCCATCGCCAGACTCGTTCGGAGAATCTGGCCACCCCCCTCGCCGAAACTGCCATCAATCTGTATCTGCTTCATGACACGGCTCCCTGAGCGCGGACAAGTCGGCTGATAGATTATACTCGATTCCCGCACCGTCGGGGCACATCGCCAATGTGCTATAGTTGAGTTCTAGTCTTTCAGCTGTGCTTTGGGAGGAAAACGGTGTATGGGCATCCTCCTGGTCCGGGACGGGAGAATAGAACTCCCGACAGGTCCAGACCATTCACGGATTCATCCGCCTGAGCCTATGAGGATCCGTGGTGATATTGTTTCACCGTGAGGCCCTGGCGATGACTTCACCTGTAGACAACACGCCGGTGGGTCAGCCACATCGGCTCCGCGCTTTCGTTCGGGAGGAATTGAAGAAATTCGGCGTGCTCGCCGAAGCGACCACCGATGCCGCTCTCATTCGTGAGTTTCTCGCCGATCTCTACGTCTATCAACTCCGTCGCCTCCGAGACCAGTTGCTCGCCGGGGCGTTTCCGAAGACAGAATACGCTGGCCGCGTTCTCGCCATTCGCCAGCAATATGCCCTCCTGTCTCTTCCTCTCTCCCGGTGGATCGAGCCGACGGACTCCCCAGAGAAGGAGAGAGCGACACCACCATAGCTCTTCGGGGGGACGGGTCACAGTTACCTCTGGCAGTCATCAGGCAGGGAAGCAAACCGGGTTCGCCTCCCTGCCCGTTCAGAGGCGGGAAGCAGCGGGGCTGCTCACAACCTCAGAATTCAATTCTCAGGCCAAGCTGGACCTCGCGCGGACTGAGCGCCGACGTGACCTGGCCAAACGTAGGAGTTCCCAGCGTCGTTCCCACGCCGGAGAAATTGGTGTGGTTGAAGGCATTGAAGAACTCCGCCCGGAACTGCATACCCACGGATTCGGTCACGCGGAACCGCTTGTAGAGCGAGAGGTCCCACAGGTGGAGCCCCGGACCGCGAACGATGCTGCGTCCGGCGTTGCCGAAGGTATTGAGCGCCGGCAGCGCAAAAGCCGCCGTATTGAACCACTGGCGCACCGTCTTGGGGCCTCGCGGATCCCCAACGAGATCGGGCCGCTGTGAGCCTCCGAAGAACGAATTCGCCCGATTGGGAGAGATGAAGATCGTCAAGGGCGTGCCCGATTCGCCCCGCACGATGCCACCCACCTGCCAACCGCCGAGGATGTTGTAAACAACACCTCGCGCTTGACGGAAGAACGGCAGCTCGTAGAGGAAATTCGCCACGAAAACATGCGTCTTATCGTAGGACGCCAATCCGCGATCCAACCGAAGGTTCCGCACATCCTGGGCGATGGTCGTGCGATCGTCGGGAGAATCCGTGATGACCTTCGACAGCGTGTAGGCGACACCGAATTGCAGACCCTGCGAGAGCCGCTTGTTCAGGCCGAGCTGGAACGAATCATATCGAGAACTGGCCGAGGTCTGCCGTTCGGTGATCAGTCCCCAGCCGCGGAATCGGGCATAGGCCGCCGGAGGAGACGGCGTGCCCGGCGGGGTCTGGTTGATGCGCACGGCACGTAACAGATGCGTTCCGTGATTGCCGACATAAGCTGCATCCACCGACAGTCCCCACCACAGCTCTCGCTGAATCCCGAAACTCCAGTGCTGAACCGTCGGTACCAGAAACTCCGGGCTCATGGAGATCAGGCTGCGAACGATCGCCTCCTCATTCCGTTGAGCCCCTCCCGAGGGATTGGACAACGTCGGTGTTCCCGCAGCACCGGCAGCGAGAAATTGAGCGGTCGTCACAAAGGGAGGATTGACAAACGCATTCTGCAAGGCAATCCCCACAAGCGTCCGGTCGAAGTAGATGCCATAGCCGCCGCGAATCGCCGTCTTCCCGGTACCGAAGGGATCCCACGCAAAGCCGAATCGAGGCCCGAACGTGTCCCAGTGCGAATCCACAACCCGACGTCCGAAAGGAGAGTTCCGTCCCGCAATCACAATGCCATTGAGAGGATCGCCCGTTCCGGGGATTCGGTTGCCACTGGCATCAATCTGATAGGCCCGGGCCGGATTGAAGAGGGTCGGGTCGAAATTCGTCAGCACATTCTCGGTATCGTAGGGCGGACGAATGAACGACCAGCGGAGACCGAGGTTGAGCGTCAGGTTGGGCGTGGCCTTCCAGTCATCCTGAATGAACGCTTCGTACATGTCGTAGCGAAGGTGAGAGGTGATATCAATGTCCGATTCGGTGTAGGATGACGCGCGCCCCAGGAGAAAGTCAGCGAAGGCATCTCCCGTCGAAGTGAAGACAGCCGACGACGTCCCGGGAAAAACGAACGCCCCGTTAGTGCCACTGGCGGCATTCTCGTTCTTGAATTCCCAGGAGAGAAGGATGCCCATCTTAAGGGTATGCTTGCCCCGGACGAGCGAGACCGTATCCTTGAGGCGATAGGAGCCATAGTTGTTATCGTAAGGACCGAAGAAGTTGAATCCGCCATAGCCCCCGGAGCCAAACGAGATTCCCGGCAACACTCCCGCTGGATTTTCGGGAAAGATTTCCGGGATGTTCAACCCCGGAATCTTTCGCGAAGCCCGCCCGGTGATCTCGCTGACGATTGCCCCCCGGGAGTAATTGAATGCCAGATTGTTCACCAGGGTGGGCGACGGAATCCAGTTCCACTCGGCTACCAGGTTTCGTCCAGGAATGTTGGTCTTCGTATCGGCAACACCGGGGAAAGCGGCATTGTTGGTGCCGAAGATCTCCCCGAAGGGTTCGGTCGAGGGAATGCTGTCGTGAATGAAGCGGGCGAAGAATTTGTGACGATCCGACAGATTATAATCCACGCGGATCAGCTCCTCACGATAGTTTCGACCGCTCGGCGCGGCTGCCGAGAAGTTTCGATTGCCGCCCAGAACCGCCGGATCGGAATTGGGCAGAGGGAAGAGGGACAGCAGCGCTCGGGCATTCGGATCTATTCGGTCCGGAGGAATGATGTTTCCGGGGAACGGTTGGCCCGTGAGGGGATCACGAATCACCACCGACGGGAACTCGCTGAAGTCGCCGCGCCGTTGACGCTCGGTCGGCACCCGCGTAATTACGACACCCCCACCACGCACGGTGCGAACTCGCCGCACCTCCTGGTTGAAAAAGAAGAAGAGCTTGTCGCGCTTGATCGGTCCACCGAGGTTCCAACCGAAATTGTGATATCGCAGCAGGGCCGGATCAGCCTTCCCGTCTCGATCTCGATCCAGCGTGCTGAAGAAATTCCGCGCATCCATGATGTCATTGCGCCAGAACTCGAAGGCTCCACCATGAAAGGTGTTGGTTCCGCTCTTGGTCACCACGTTGATCTGCCCGCCGGCGCTCCGACCGAACTCCGCGCTATAGTTGCCCCGGAGGATCTTGAACTCGGCCACGCTGTCCACGCTGATGTAGTTGATGACTGCCAGGTTGGAGCCCGTATCCACGTTGTCAGCTCCATCTATGAGCCAATTATTTTGCGACGCGCGGGCGCCATTGACGTTGACCGAAGCCAGATTATCCAAACCGACACCGACGCGCCCGCTGACGATGGCTCCCGCAGCCGACACGCCCGGTTGCAGCGCAACCAGTTGGAAAAGGCTTCGGCCGTTGAGGGGCATCTCTTTGACCAGCGTGCCCGTGATGACTGTGCCGACTTCCGCCGTCTCGGTTTGAACCGCCGGTACTTCGCCAACTACCGTGATCGTTTCCGTAATCTGACCGACCTCGAGCGTGACGTCCACCCGCAATCGGTCATTGACGGAAAGTTTGATGTCTCGCACGGCCGCTTTCTTGAAACCGGGCGCTTCGACGAGAACCTCATAGATCCCGATGGGCAGCAGCGTCGCCGTATACTCGCCCTCGCTGCTTGTGACGACCCGTCGTTCCAGCCCGGTGGCCGTGTTACGGATTCGGACTTCCACACCGGGAACAACCGCACCGGTCGTGTCCTTGACGAAACCGGTAATCGTTCCGGTGATCTCCTGCGCGCGACCTGGTGCTGCCAGGCTCATCCCCAGCAGCAGTGCGAGCGCAGAGAGTGCCATCAAACGTCGCATTAGTCTTCTCATCGCTAGAATCCTCCTTGTGACAGGTTCATTCGATGTTGTATCAAGCAAATCCTGTGCCATAGCTCTCCCGGTCGCACTCCACCACTGTCGGCGACACACTCCTCAAATCACTTATAGACTGCCCCGCGCTCGACGGGGAGAGAAACCGGGTGAGAGTCTGCCAAACATCGAGCGGAATTTAACCCGCGTGCGTCATTTTACCCGGCGCTCTTCTCCCGGTAAAGATCAGAATTCGGCATCGGTTTCCCGTGCCGGCTGATCCTTTGTCAGGCGAGATGGTCGGGGACGGGTTCTCCATGAACTCCGGCGGAGATTCGCGGCTCGCCCCCGCTCCATCACCGGACGAGGAATGAACTGCACCTATGACAATGTGACCGACATCTGGTAGTATTGATTTCCACTTCATCAGTAAGGTGCGGAACGGGCACATGCACAGAGACGATTCGATGGGAATCTTCGGCGAAGAAAACGACCTCATCATCAGTCGTCGGAAAAATCTCGATGCGATCATCGAACTCGGCTTCGATCCCTACCCGCATAAATTCGAGCGGACGCACACCATCACGGAGATCGTCCGCCGCTATGGACATCTTGCGGGCGCGAAACCGGTTGAGGAAATCGAGCGAATCAACCAGGACCTCAAAGGGGTTGCCGTCCGCGTGGCCGGACGGATGATGACGACACGGCGGATGGGACGGGCCGCTTTTGCTCACCTCTCCGATGGTGAGGAGCGCCTGCAAATTTACCTCCGCCGCAACGAAGTGAGTGAGCGCGAGTGGGGGCTCTATGAGCATCTCGATCTCGGCGATTTCATCGGAGCGGAAGGGTTTCTTTTCCTCACCCGGACGGGCGAGCTGACCGTCCATGTGCAAAAGCTCTTCTTCCTGGCCAAGGCGCTTCTTCCTTTGCCGGAAAAATGGCACGGCCTCCACGATGTGGAAACGCGCTATCGGCAACGCTACCTCGATCTGATCGCCAATCGGTCATCGCGTCAGGTCTTCATCACGCGCTCGCGGATCATTCGGGAAATTCGTCGGTTTTTCGACGAGCGAGGCTACATAGAGGTGGAAACGCCGATGCTCACCCCACTGCCCACGGGAGCGGCCGCACGACCGTTTCTCACCCACCACAACGCGCTCGATATTGATCTCTACGCCCGAATCGCACCGGAACTCTATTTGAAGCGGCTCATCGTCGGCGGGTTCGAGAAAGTCTATGAGCTGAACCG
>DATLZR010000126.1 GCA_035573895.1 Blastocatellia bacterium
CCGGGGCATCTTCTCCGCTCCCGCCGAGGTTTTCCCTCTCGCTGCCGATGCAACAGCAATTGCTGTCGGGCAGCTCGACGAGAAGTACGAAAACGATGTGATTGTCGCTTCGGGCTCCGAGCTTGTCCTCATCTCCGGGCACGATCCTCTCCGAGTCGCAGCTGGATCCGGCGAGGCTGTGGCGCGGGTGTATCGTCGCTCTTTTCCCTTCGAGATTCGCTCGCTCGCGCTGGGATATTTTGGGCCGAGGCGAAACTCACCGATGGACATCGCTTTGCTCGGCAGCGACGGGTCCATCCATTTTCTGACCTCGCCGACGGAAGCCGATGAGAGCGGCGTGTCCTTCCCTCTCGAGCAGTGGTCCTTCGTCACGTTTTCGTTCGATCACCCGCTGGGAATGGGACCAGATCGCTCGCCTCTCTTTCTGCGGGCCAAAGTCTCCAGTCGTCCGAGCGATGATCTCATTCTCTTTGACGAAGCCGATTCTCAGATTCACATCCTGACGCCTCAGGGCGATGGGTCCGTCCCGATCGCTTCTGCCGACGGTGATCCGGAGGGAAATGTCACTCGACGGGAACGTTCGTTCTCAGTGGTGAGTCTGGATGAAGTAGCCGATCCTCCGATTGCTGCTCTGACGCTGCGATTAAATGCCGACGCGCTTGGTGATCTCGTGATCCTTCACGAGCGCACGATGACTCCAACGGTGGTTCTCACGGCCGCTCCCCGGAGATTCACGGTGACGACGACCAACGACAGTGGCGTGGGTTCGCTCCGTCAGGCCATTCTCGATGCCAATGCCAATCCGGGAGCCGATACAATTGCCTTCAACATCCCGGGAAGTGGCACGCGCACAATCGCCCTCACCTCACCGCTGCCCAGCATCACTGAAGCCGTGACCATTGACGGAACAACACAACCGTCCGGACGGGTGGAGATCAACGGAGATCGCGCCGGTCGAGCGGCCACGGGCTTGATTCTGGCCGGGGGGAATATCGTTGTCCGAGGACTGACCATCACCCGATTTCACTACGATCCGGTGAAGCTTCTGGCCCTGGATTTCATCGGAGCGGGCGGCAGCGCCATTCGCATTGACTCGAGCAACAATATCGTTGAGGGCAACTTTCTCGGCACCACCGCCACCGGCGCTACGGATGCCGGGAATGATCTGGCCGGCGTACTCGTCACGGGATCGAACAACACGATTGGGGGGACGCGCGATACGGCACGCAACATCCTCTCGGGGAATCTCGTCGGCGTGGGCTTAGCGACGAGCGGGGCGACGGGGAACCAGGTGATCGGCAACTACATCGGCACCGATCCCAGCGGAACGACGGCGATTCCGAACTCCGCCGGCGTCGTCATCCTCGGCGCGTCGGGCAACACCATCGGTGGGACGGCTACAGGAGCCCGCAACGTGATTTCGGGCAATCGCAAGGCTCCTCCGCTGGCGAACCTTCCTCTGGCTGGTGGCGTGGCGCTCATCAGCTACCAATCGTTCACCGGCACGTCGGGCAATCTCATCCAGGGCAACTATATCGGTCCCACGCGCGCGGGCACAGCGGCGCTCGGGAACGGCGTGACCAACGGGCGCATTCCCGGTGCCGGCATCTTCATCGGCAGCGCGACCAATAACACGATCGGAGGAACGACGGCAGCCGCCCGGAACATCATTTCCGGCAATAACGGCTATGGCATCGTCCTCGGCACGGCCAACGGCGACGGGGCCAGTGGCAACGTCATTCAAGGAAACGCTATCGGTACTCAGGCCGACGGTCGTACAGCGTTGAGTAATACCTCTCATGGCCTTTTCATCACGGCGTCCTCCAGCGGGAACCTCATCGGCGGCACCGATCCCGGTGCCGGAAACATCATCGCGTTTAACGGGGGCGCCGGTGTCGTGGTGGAATCCGGCACTCGAAACGGGATTCTCGCCAATGTGATCTTTTCCAATGAGCGACTGGGAATTGATCTCGGAGGTAACGGTGTGACGCGCAACGATTCCGATGATCAAGATGCGGGGGCCAATGATCTGCAGAACTTCCCGGAATTGATCGTCGCCGCCTCGTCGAGCAGTCGCACCACTGTGCGCGGACGCCTGACGGGTGCCGCCAATGCCACGTACACGCTGGAGTTTTTCTCCAACACCAACTGTGACCCCTCACGCTTTGGCGAAGGCGAGAGCTTCGCCGGTTCCGCTCGCGTGACGACGGACGCCTCAGGCACGGTCAATTTCACCGTCACGCTCACTCCCGTTCTCACGGCGGGACGATTCCTCACCGCCACGGCGACCGATGCCGCCAACAATACGTCCGAGTTCTCGCCGTGCCTCGAAGTGGTGCGAACGGGGCAGCCCGATATCAACGTTCCCACGAGTCTCGCCTTTGATCGCGTCACGGTGGGTCAGACGGCGGAGCGCTCCCTGCCGGTGGCCAACGACGGGGATGCCAATCTGGTGATCACCAGCCTCTCGGTGGACAGCCCTCAGTTTTCGGTCGTCACGTCGGGATTGCCGCTGACCATCGAAGCGGGAGATCAACGCACCATCACCGTCCGTTTCAACCCGACGGTGGTGGGGAATCACTCCGGGCAATTGACGATTACGAGTAACGATCCCAACGAATCGCGCACCGTGGTCGAGTTGACCGGCGAAGGCATCCCGACAGCGCCGGAGATCGAAGTGACGCCGAGTGCGCTCGACTTCGGCACTGTGACGCCCGGGCGCACAAAGGAGTTAACGCTCACCCTGCGCAATGCGGGGACGGCCGCGCTGCGCGTCACAACGCTGGCGCTGGAGAGTTCCGGCAGTTCGTTCACCCTGGTTTCTCCGGCGGCTCCTTTCGATCTTGCTCCTTCGGCAGAGCGGTCTGTCGTTGTTCGTTTCGCTCCCACCGGCCCGGGGGAGCAGACCGACACCCTCGTGATCGTCAGTAATGATGCCGATGAAGCTACCGTGCGCGTTCCCCTCACCGGCGTGGGCATGCCCCGCACGTTGAGCATTCTCGGCAGCGAAGCGGCTCCCGGAGCCCAGGTGACGGTTCCGGTGATGCTGAGTGACGGGAGCATGATCTCGGCGTTGCGATTCACCATTACCTTCGATAAGGCCGTTGTGTCGGTGCCGATGCCTGAAGCTGTCGCCGCTGGCCCACTCTTACCCCAGGGGTTCTCCTTGAGCGCCAACGTCAGCGTGCCCGGACAGGTCACGGTCCTGATCACGCCGCCGCTCCAGACGCCATTGCCGACGCTTCCTCCGGACAGCGGGGCCGTCGCCATGATCACTTTTCAAATCGCCTTCACGGCTCCCGGAGGCACGCAGACTCCACTGCGATTGGCTTCGGCTTCGGCCTCAGATCCACAGGCGCGCGGCCTCTCCCTCGCGCTCAAGGATGGAATGATCGCCATTAGCGAGGTGCTTCCCGGTGACACCACTCAGGATGGACAAATCAACGAGCAGGACGTTGTGCGCCTGATCCTTCATCTCACCGGCGAGAGTCCGCTTACGGGGCGGGCCCTTCGGGCCGCCGATACCAATTGCGATGGAAGAGTCACAGAACAGGACCTCGTCCGCCTTATTCTCCATCTGACGGGCGAGCGGCTGCTGTCGCCCAGTTGTTCCACTCCGCCGTCATGAGCGGGACAGCGTGAGTTGTGGCGCGGGCTTTCGACCGGAAAGTCCGCGCGACAGTGGCGCAAGCTTTCCAGCTTGCGCATTTTTTTCGCAGATTGGAAAGTCCGCTCTCCTCATTCACCGGGCCCTCTGGCAAAGATCGAGACGAACTCGTACAATCGCCAACTATGTCGGGACGGAAAACCTTCCACGATCGGCGCACGCTGGCGGAGGTGAACCGGTTGCTGCGGCGCATTGGGGCGGAAGCGGCGGTTGGTGAGCGGATGAAAACGATTGCTCGACTCCTGCACGGACGCCCCTATCGTGAGAACCCGCTCGTCGGTTCGGCCGATTCGCCCGAGGTATTTACCTTCTCGCTGCGCGCATTCGATTGTGTGACGTATATCGAAACGGTTCTGGCGCTGGCGCTGGCCCGGTCGGCCAGAGATTTCCTCCGATGGCTTCGGAGGATCCGCTACCGGAATGGTCGCGTCACCTGGCGCGACCGCCACCACTACATGGTGGAGTGGATTCGGGCCAATGCCCGTCAGGGGGTGATCGCCGATCTCACGCGCGGTCCGATGACGGTCTCCCGCTCGAAAACGCTCGCCGTTGTTGCCGGGCGTGCGCCCCGGCGCGTCCGCTTCCGCCTCTTTCCCAAGAGGATGATCGGGCGGATCGCCCCGCAGATGCGCGATGGCGATCTGCTGTTTTTCGCCTCGACACGGAAATATCTCGATGTCTTTCATGTCGGCCTTGTTTTCGTCGGCGCCGATGGCATCACGCTGAGTCATGCTGCGCGGAGTCGAGGGCAGGTCATCGAACAACCTCTCGAACATTTTCTTCGGGAGAATCGAATGGCCGGAGTGCTCTGGGTCCGTCCGCGACGGCCCGAGAATCGGGCGGTTCGTCGTGCGCGAGCGGACGGCGCACCCATCGGTCGGCGGCGATGATCGGCCCCGGCAGAGAGGGACCTCTTTGGCAGAGGGTCCCGCATAACGCCCTTTTTTCAGAAGGGGGGAAAGTCGGTCATGATCATCATGAAGTTCGGCGGCACATCGGTTGAAGATGCTCGAGCGATTACCCGCGTGACGGATATTGTCCGAGAGCATTTGCGCGATCGTCCGATCGTCGTTCTCTCGGCCATTGCCGGGATGACCGACGGATTGATCGCGATGGCTCACCAGGCCGCCGAGGGACGGGAGGCAGAGGCGCAGGCGGTGCTCGCGCACCTGCGCGAACGTCATGAGACGATCGTCACCGAGCTTGATCTGAGCGAGGAAACGCGCGAGACGCTCCGAGCGGAGATCGAGCACCACTTCGAGCAACTGGCGCATCTCGTGCGCGGCCTGGCCATCCTCGGCGAACTCACTCCACGATCGCTCGATACCATCTGCTCCTACGGGGAGCTTCTGTCCACCCTCATCGTGGCCCGCGCCATGCTCGAGCGAGGGATTCCAGCCCGATGGCTCGATGCCCGACAGATCATCCTCACCGATGAGATGTTCGGTCGCGCCACACCCCTTCTGGAGAAGATCGAGGGAAAAGTGAACGAACATCTCCGCCCCCTCTGGGAACAAGGATACGTGCCGGTCACACAAGGGTATATCGGAGCCACCGAGCGAGGAGTGACGACCACTTTGGGGCGGGGAGGATCCGACTTCACGGCGGCTTTGCTGGGAGCCGCTCTTGGAGCCCGTGAGATTCAGATCTGGACCGACGTGGATGGAATGCTCACGGCGGATCCTCGTCTCGTCCCAACGGCCCTGCGGGTGAAGTGGCTCTCTTTTGCCGAAGCCGCGGAGCTGGCCTACTTCGGAGCCAAGGTCCTCCACCCCAGCACCATTCTCCCCGCCATCAGCAAGAATATTCCCGTGCGCATTCTCAACTCGCGCAAGCCGCATCTGAGCGGCACGCTCATCACCTCGGAGATCCCCTCGGCAGCCGGCTGCGTGAAATCCATCGCCTGCAAACAGGGCATCACCATGATCAACGTCTACTCCACCCGAATGCTCATGGCCTACGGATTCCTACGACGAATCTTCGAGGTCTTTGAACGGCATCGAACCTCGGTGGATCTGGTTTCCACGTCCGAAGTCAACGTCTCGGTTACCGTTGACCGTCCCGATGACGTTCAAGCGATCGTGGCCGATCTAAGCACCTTCTCCCACGTCACGGTCGAGCGGGACAAAGCCATCGTTTGCGTCGTCGGCGAACAGCTCAAGTACACGCCGGGAATCGCCGGGAGAGTCTTCAAGGCCATCGAGGACACGAACGTCTACATGATCTCGCAGGGGGCCTCCGAAATTAACCTGAGCTTCGTCGTTGACGAGGCCGATCTCCCACAGGTCGTGCAAACGCTTCACCGGGAATTCTTCAGCACCGTTCCCGGCGAGATCTTCGAATGAGCTGTCCGCGAGACGGGTTCCTTTTGTGACGGGCGAAAAGGTGCTTCCCGCTGACCGGGAGAAAGCGACGGGTGAACGATGGCGAATGTGTCCATTGAGGGGATGCCATCGCAGGGGCTGCCCGCGCTCGATGGTCTGACGATATCGCCCGTCGTTGCGGTGATGGCCCTTATGCCGGGACTAAATCGCGAAAGCAAAAGGAATCTCTGAGGACGGTCTCGCCGATGGTGAACGTCACCGGACGGGTGAAGATCGGGCCATCAAAGACAAACGAGTGAAACTCTCCGTTTTCGCCACAGGGGTCCACCCCGGGAGGAAGCCGACGCAAAAATTCCTCCTCGATCATCTGCCCGGCAAAAGAACGATCGAGAACTTTTGTGTCCACGCACACCACTATCGCTTTGAACCCCATGGTGATGAAAGTTCGTGCCAGTTCATTCGTATCGCGCCTCCAGATCGGAAATGCCCCTTTCATTCCTATTTTCGAGAGAAAGTCCTCTCGATACCTTCGTATGTCTTCCAGAAAGATGTCGCCGAAGACGACCGTCTGGACGCCGTTTCTCCGATACTCCTCAAGCGCCGCCTTCATTTTCGACTCGTATTCTTCGTTCGTCGCGTTCATCGAAAGGTGAATCGTATGCAGCGGCAGGCCGAGGGATTCCACTTGACGTTCGAGAAGACTGCGACGCACGCCGTGCATACTGATTCGGTCGTAACCGTCGGTCACCGTGGTGACCAAGGCTACAATCTCGTACTGACCGGTTTTTTGAATCTCATAGAGCGCCATCGAGCTATCTTTCCCACCGCTCCATGAGACGAGCACTCTTTCTTTCATCGCTGTCTCTTCAGGGGTGATCCCTTTTCCCGGAGATTCCCCATCTCACGATTATACGAAGGAGTGGGGACCGTTGAGGCACTCTCAACAGATGTTTCAGGGCTCTTTGGCATCGGCGCGTTCTCCACGAAAGCTCCTGAAGGCTCGGGAAGGCCGGTATTCCCCGGAGCTTCTTGACACCTCGGAAGGGCGGCCCCTATACTTTCGGCCTTTCTGCAAGCGAGGCAAGAGTGAGCGAGCGGGGTGCGCCCGCCTCTCACGCGAGAAAAAAGGAGATACTTTATGCCACGAACACAATCGGCCATCCGGCAGATGCGCAAAAACGAGCGCCGACGCGAAATCAATCGGCGGAATCGCAGCCGCCTGCGGACGGCGATCAAAAAACTCCGCGCAGCTCTCCAGGCAGGTGCGGTCGAAGAAGCCAAGCAGCTCCTGCCCCGGACGCTCTCGATCATTGATAACTCGGTCCACAAGGGCATTCTCCATCGAAATGCGGCAGCCCGATACAAATCGCGTTTGATGGCTCATGTTCATCGGCTCATTCGTGCCTCCTCGACCGTGACGCAGGCGCAGTGAAGCCTCGGCATCAGGGGTGCTCCGTGTCACGCCCACCGGACTTATGAGAGCGCCCTGAGCACGTCCGCTGAAGGGAAGGCGACACCCAACGTCCACTCTCCATTTTCCCCGAAGGCGAGGCATCACCGGTGTTCAACCCGACGCTATGTCGTTTCCCCTTGACGAGTAAGGGCGGATGAGCGTCTGCCCCTGATGCTCACCGGTCTGAAGGGAGCGCGCAACGGTCTCCGGCGCGTTCCCCTCAGGGGAGGACGGAAATCGTTCCCGGAGGCCCCTCCGCAATCTCTCCAATGACGGCGGCAGCCGGCGTTTTCGCTCGCTGGAGGGCACCGATCAGCGCTTCGGTTCGATCCGGCGCCACCGCAATGAGCAGACCACCAGAGGTTTGGGCATCGCACAGGACGAGCTGAGCGTCAGGGGTGATGGCTTCATGCCAGGTGACGAACTGGCTGAGGTAACGATGATTGTTTCGTGTGCCGCCGGGAACGACGTCCTGGCGGACGAGGTCCCAGGCCTCAGGCAAAACGGGCACGCGCGAGAGCCAGACGCGTGCGCTCACCCGGCTGGCCACGAGCATGTTACGCAGATGGCCGAGGAGACCGTAGCCGGTGACGTCGGTGGCGGCGTGAACGCCTACCTCTCGCATCGCCCGAGCCGCGGAAGCGTTGAGCGTCGCCATGAGCGCGATGACTTTCTCCTCGGTTTCCCGGCTGATGACCTGACGCTTAATTCCGGTCGTGATGATTCCGATGCCGAGCGGTTTTGTCAACACGAGCTGATCGCCGGGCCGCGCCGTCGCCGTGGCAATGATGGCCGAGGGGTGGGCGACGCCGACAACGGCCAGTCCGTATTTCGGTTCCACATCATCAACGGTATGACCGCCCAGAATGGGCACGCCGGCCTCCCGCGCTTTGTCGGCTCCGCCGCGCAAAATCTCACTCAGGATGCGCAGGGGCAGCTTCTTCGAGGGAAATCCGACGAGATTGAGGGCCACCAGCGGATCAACCCCTTTCGCATAGAGATCGCTCAGCGAGTTCGCAACAGCAATCGCGCCGAAGGCATAGGGGTCATCCACCACCGGTGTGAAGAAATCGGTCGTCAGCACCAGAGCGGTTGTCTCGTTGAGCAGATAGACGCCGACATCGTCGGAGCTGCCCGCTCCGATGAGCACGCGGGGATCCTCCACCGGGGTGAGAGTGGCCAGAACCTCGACCAGGTCCTGCTGACTCAGCTTACACGCTCAACCGGCCCCGTGACTGAGCATGGTCAATCTGATGTCTTCCGGTGTGTTCACGCTTTCCTCCCTCGGCACAGCCGAAACAGATGGTCATCCACTCCCCTGTCGCGGCTGCGCTCTTTCACATCGAACGTGACAGTCTACGTGATGGGGCGTCGGCTTTCCAGCTCGCGCCGGGTTGCCGACCAGAAAGTCCACGCTCCTCATTGATCAGCGCACCCGACGGATCAGTTCGACCATCTCCCGCACGGCCCGTTCCAGGCCGACCAGCACGGCCCGCGCGATGATATTGTGTCCGATGTTGAGTTCCTCGATCTCGTCAATGGCGGCGATGGCCCGAACGTTCCGATAGGTCAATCCGTGACCGGCGGCCACGCTGAGTCCAAGCGAACGAGCCCGACGCGCCGCTTCACGGATACGCTCGCACTCCTGCTGTCCGCGAGCCGGATCATAAGGGATCGCTCGACGAAAGAAAGGGGACGGCGGGGTCGTGTAGTCGGCGTAGACGGCGGTGCAGATTTCAATTTCCTGTGCTCCCGTGGCCCGTGCCGCCTCGATCTGATCGGCCACCGGATCAATGAAGAGGCTGACGCGAATGCCCGCTTCCGTCAGCCGTTCAACCGCACGAGCCAGCTCGCGTCCGCCTTTGACGACATCGAGTCCGCCCTCGGTGGTGATCTCACCGGGATTTTCCGGGACGAGCGTCACTTTGTCCGGTTTGACCTCGCGGGCGATCTGCACCATCTCGTCGGTGGCGGCCATTTCGACATTGAGAAAAGTCGTCACCATCTGGCGGAGGAGTCGAACGTCCCCGTCCTGAATGTGGCGGCGATCCCCACGAAGGTGAATGGTGATGCCGTCAGCTCCGGCCAGCTCACAGATCATTGCTGCCATGGCCACGCTCGGCTCGATATGCCGTCGCGCCTGGCGAACCGTTGCGACATGATCAATGTTCACATTCAGCCTCATAGTCTTCCCCCCTCGATGCCTCCGGCCGAGACGCTCGCCGGGATCTTCGACGCGGACTCGTTTACTGAAACCTCAACCAGCTTTGTCGTAGCGTCCCGTCAGATCGTTCCAACGCGTCTCAGCCAGGTTGAGAACCATGCGGATGGCGTCTCTCATCATGCGCACGCGCGATCCTTCGGAATGAGACCAGCGCACCGGCACTTCGCGAAGTCGCAATCCTCGCTTGTGGGCGAGATAGAGAACTTCGGCATCGAATCCGAACCCTCTGATTCGTTGAACGCGAAAGATGGGCAGGATCGCCTCCCGGCGATACGCTTTGAATCCGCATTGCGTGTCTTTGAACCGCAGACCGGTGAGCGCCCGCACACAGAGATTGAAAAGGCGACCGGCCAGTCGCCTCCCCACCGGCTGTGTCACCAGGTGCGGATCGAGCGCCCGCGAGCCAATGACCACATCCGCCATGGCGCCAGCAATAGGCTCGTAGAGCTTGGGCGCTTCCGCGATGGGAGCCGACAGATCGGCATCGGTGAATAAAACGATCTCTCCTCGTGCGGCCAGAACTCCCCGACGGACGCTGTAGCCCTTCCCCTCATTGCGCCGATTCCGCTCCAGCCGCACGGCCATGTGCGGGTGCTCGTGCATGAACCGCTCGACGAGGGCTGCCGTCTCGTCGGTCGAACCGTCGTCAACGACGATCACCTCACTGGCAAATGACTTCCCCTGGAGAAACTCCCGGATAGACTCCAGTGTGCGACCGATGCGGTGGGCTTCGTTGTAGGCCGGGATGATGATCGAGAGAAAAACGGCCTCCGCCACTCTGCTCTCCTCCGGATGCACAGAGAGAAGTTAGTATCAGGCTCCCTCGCACGAAAATCAAGAGGGCCCATTGAAGCTCCTCCGAGGAGGATCCCTGAGAGAGACCAGCGATTCGAATGTGGCGCGGCCTTTCCGCTCCTGCCGGAGCAGCACAGAGGCGAAAGTGTGTGCTACCGATGTCCCTTTACTTTCGCTGGAACCTGCGGTTTCCTTGAGGCGTCTCTGTAACGGAGGGATAAGCGATGAAGAAGCGATACACGTATCTCGTCCATGCCCTGCTGGTGATTACTCTTTGCCATCCGATTCTCGGTCTGGCCGTGCAAAGCGAGCAGGCGACATCGCTACCAATTCGTCGCATCGTCCTCTATCGGCACGGCGTGGGTTATTTCGAGCGACGCGGGCGCGTCACCGGCAACGTGGATGTCAGGTTGAGATTCAATGCCGGGCAGATGAGCGATGTCCTCAAGTCGCTCGTTGTGCTCGATCTCGGTCGGGGGACGGTGTCGGCAGTTGCGTTTGATTCGTCGGAGCCGCTCGAACGACGGCTCGCGCGATTCTCCGTCTCGCCCTCGACCACCGAGATGCTCACCTCGCTGGCGAGTCAGTTGCGCGGCGTGCGGGTGGAAATCACGACCAGCGCGGGAACGGCCAGCGGCGTCATCACCGGGTTTGAATCACGCCAGGTGCTGAAGGTCTCCGAAGCCCTGCCGGAGATCGTCACGCGAAAGTATCTCGTCCTGCTGATGGATACAGGTGAACTCCGCACCTTCGATTTCGAGGAGTTGCGCAGTTTCCGCATCCTGAACCAACAGATGGCCGAGGAGGTCAAGCGTTACTTTGAAGCCCTCCACTCGTCTCATCAGCGCGACGAACGCACGCTGCGGATTTCCGCGCAGGGACAGGGAACGCGCGAACTGGTGGCCGCCTACACCATCGAAGTCCCCGTCTGGCGCACGACCTATCGCATCGTGATGGAGCGCGGCAGCAGACCGCTGCTTCAGGGATGGGCCATCGTGTATAACACGAGCGACGAGGATTGGACCGATGTCTCGCTCTCGCTCGTGTCGGGACTGCCCGTCTCCTTCGCCTACGATCTCTATCAACCGCGATACATGCGTCGTCCCGAAATTCGCCTGGCCGAAGAGCTGACCGTCACCCCCCAGACTTACGAGAGCGCCCTGGGCAAGCCCGCCGAGGAGAAAGTAACGGGAGAGGAGCTGATGAAGCAAAGGGCGCTGATGGGGCCACCCGCCGCTCAGCCGCTCATGGCCCGGGAAGCCGTCGAAGCCGCCGTGACGCCGGAAGCCGCAGCCCGAAGCATCACTCCCACGACCGTGACGCGACAGATCGGTGAGCTGTTCGAGTATCGCATTGATCATCCCGTCACCGTGCTACGGGGCCAGTCGGCCATGGTCCCGATTGTGCAGGCGCAGATCGAGGCGACTCCGGTATCCCTCTATAATGAATCGGCGCGGGCCGATCATCCGATGTCCGGATTGCGACTGACCAACACCACCGATTTGACGCTCGAAGGGGGGACCGTCACGGTGATCGAGGACGGAAGCTATGCCGGAGAGGCGCTGGTGGAGACCATTCGCCCTCGTGAGCAACGATTCATCTCCTATGCCGTGGATCTCGGCATTGATGCGACGACCAATCGAGAGAGCCGCCGCGATCGAGCCTACCGTCTGGTGGCCCGTGGGGGATCGCTCTCCCTCCACTTTTACGAGATCGAGACCAAGACCTACACGCTGACGAATCGGAGCGACCGCCCGCGAACCGTCATCGTCGAGCATCCCTATCGCAGCGGCTGGGAGTTGTCTCAGGAGGGAGAGAAACCGATCGAAGAAACGCCCCATTTTTACCGCTTTCAGGTCGAGGTCCCCGTGCGGGCAACGAAGAAGCTGGTGGTCAAAGAGCGACGGACGCTCACCGAGGAGTATCGCGTCGGCGATCTGACGCCGGAGCAGCTTTCGGCTCTGATCGCCGGAGGTTCTCTCGATGCCGAGACGCGAAGGAAGCTGGAGGAGATCATGCGGGTGAAGGCTCAGATCGCCGATCTGACCGCGCGGATTGAGGCGCGGACGCGAGAGATGGACCAGATTTTCCGCGATCACCAACGCATTCGAGGTAATCTGACCGCCCTCGGTCAGAGCGAGCAGGAACGACAATTGCGATCACGTTACATCGAACAGATCACCCGCGATGAGGAACGTCTCGCCCGACTCCGGCAAGAGAACGATCGCGACGAACAGGAGCGCGCCCGACTCCAGAACCAGCTCAACGACTTGATCGAAAAATTCGCCGTGGATCGCCGACTCACGTAGCCTCACCGGGTGACGGCCCCTTCGGAAGCCGAGGAGACCAGACGCTGGTACTTGGCCATGACGCCCGTGCGATAACGGGGCGGGGGCGGAGACCAGTTGGCCAGACGCGCGGCGATCTCCTGCTCGGAGAGGTCCACATCGAGGCGGCGACCGGGGACATCGAAGACGATCATGTCGCCATCGCGCAGGGCCGCGATCGGGCCGCCGACGGCGGCTTCGGGAGCCACGTGGCCCGCCATCAGCCCATGCGTTGCGCCGGAGAATCGCCCATCCGTCAGCAGCGCGACCGAGCCACCGAGCCCGGCCCCCTGCAGCGCACTCGTGACCGCGAGCATCTCTCGCATTCCCGGCCCTCCTTTCGGTCCCTCATAGCGAATGACGACGACATCGCCGGGCCGAATGGTTCCCCGCTTGACCGCCTCAAAAGCCTCTTCCTCTCGATCAAAAACTCGCGCCGGCCCCCGATGCGTCAGCTTCTCCTTCCCGGCGATTTTCACCACGCATCCGTCGGGGGCGAGATTTCCTTTGAGAATCACCAATCCGCCGGTGGGCGACAAGGGACTGGACAGGGGACGGATCACCGGCTGTCCGGGAGTTTCTCGGGCCTCGGCGGCTTCTTCACCGATGGTGCGACCGGTGACGGTGAGAGCATCGGCGTGAAGCAGTCCCGCTTCCAGCAGCCGGTTGGCGATGACGCCGATGCCTCCGGCTTTGTAGACATCAGTGGCGACATAGCGTCCCCACGGTTTCAAATCGGCCAGCAACGGCGTCCGGGAACTAATCCGATCAAAATCATCAATGCTCAACTCCACGTCCGCTTCCCGCGCCACGGCCAACAGGTGAAGGACAGCGTTGGTTGATCCTCCGGTGGCGGCCACGGCGGCAATGGCATTCTCCAGGGACTTCCGGGTGATGATCTGACGGGGTCGCAGGTCACGGCGGAGAAGCTCCATTACGAGCTGTCCGCAGCGAAAGGCGACGTCGTCTTTGAGCGGATCGGTCGCCGGGACCATGGCGCTCCCCATGGGCGAGATGCCCATCACCTCAAAGGCGGTGGCCATGGTGTTGGCGGTGAATTGCCCTCCGCAAGCTCCCGCTCCCGGACAGGCGGCATTCTCGATGGCCCGCAGCTCTTCGGCCGTCAGACGACCGGCGGCACACGCCCCGACGGCTTCGAACACATCCTGAATAGTCACATCCCGCCCGGCGATATGGCCCGGCTCAATCGAGCCGCTGTAGAGCATGAGCCCGGGAATATCCAACCGCAAGAGGGCCATCACCGTGCCCGGAATCGTTTTATCGCAGCCCGAGATGACCACCAGCGCATCCAACAGATGGCCGCGCGCGACCAGCTCAATGGAATCGGCGATGATTTCGCGGCTGACAAGCGACGTCTTCATTCCTTCCGTCCCCATAGCAATGCCATCGGAGATGGCGATCGTGCTGAACTCGACCGGCGTGCCGCCGGCCTCACGGATGCCCTGTTTGACGCGTTCGGCCAATCGCCGATGATTCCAATTGCAGGGCATGATCTCGATCCAGCAGTGAGCCACTCCCACAAGCGGTCGTGACAAATCCTCATCGCTATAACCCACGGCTTTCATCATCGCCCGGGCCGGGGCGCGATCAAGCCCCTCAAGCAGGGGACGACTTCGCTCTCTCAGATCTCGTTCCATACCCACTCTCCTCGACGGCATTTGATCCTTTGCCGAAAAAATGCCCGGTGATTATAGTGTGCTCCACCCCATGAGATAAAGCGGATGAAAGGATGACCGCCATGACGAGAGGATATGCCGCTGACATCCCTGAAGGTCTTCGCCGCGCCGACGTTCTTCCTTCAGACAACGGCTATCAGTTGTCGGCGATTTCTTTGAGAAGCCAATTGCGCGGATCGAGAGTGACGGCGGTGGGTTCCCTGCTCGTGGTGAAGCGAAACTCCTGCACGCGGGCGTCGTTCCACACCCGTTTGATCTCCGAGGTCCCATCGGCATAGCCGATGGCGAGATCGAGCGGCATGATGTAGACGTTGGCCCGGGCCGCCTCGCGTCCGGGAATCGTGTGGGTTTGTTTTTGCTCCACGCGAACGCGAAGCTGATAGTTCTGTCCCTCGCGCCTGACGGTGGTGGAAAGGGAATAGATCGGGCGGCGGGGGGCATAGACCCATTGCTGGAAGAACCAGTCGAGCGATTGTCCGTAAAACTCCGAGAAGACCTGTTTGAGATCGTCAGTGCTCGCGTTGGCATAGGCGAAGCGCCGTCCGTATTCGCGCAAAGCGGCGAAGAAGATTTCATCGCCGACAACGTAGCGGAGCATGTGAAGCACCCAGGCCCCCTTGTTGTAAATCGCCCGGTAATCGTCCCAGGGATCGGCGGCATCTTCGGCATAGACCGTCCCCCGCAGCATTCCATCGGCACGCCCGTCATCATAGCGCCGCATGAGAGCGCCCGGATCAGTTCGATCACGCTTTTCGTAGAAGAGGACCTCGCTGTAAGTAGCAAACCCTTCGTTGAGCCAGATGTCGTTCCAGGTCTTCATCGTCACCATATTGCCCCACCAGTGATGGGCGAGTTCATGGACGATGGTCGTCAGCGGATTGGGCGACGTGACGAGCGACTGACCGAGGCTGGTGATCGTCTGATGCTCCATCGCTCCTCCCCAGGGGAACTCGGCCATACCGTATTTCTCGGCCAGGAAGGGATACTCGCCGAACATCTCGGCCAAGATCCTGATCGCGTCTTTGACGGGAGCGAAATTTCGCCGCGCATCGTCCAAATGTTCGGGATAGACGTAGTAGAGGATGGGCATGGTCGTCGTGCCGTCCAGCGCCCGATAGGTATCGCTGAACGGCGCGAAATTAGTCGCCGTGACCGAGATGAGATAGGTGGCGATGGGATAGCGTTCCTGCCACACGTAGGAGAGGGTGCCGTCGGGATTCGGATGCACACGTTGCAGCAGGCCGTTGGAGGCCACGACATATCCTGACGGAACGGTGACGATGATCTCGGCACGAGCTTTGTCGGCAGGATCATCAATGCAAGGCCACCAGGTGGGAGCGCCGTAGGGTTCGCTCAACGTAGCGATGACGGGGAACCCTCCGTGAGAGCTGATGAACATGCCACTGCCGAGCCGTCCGATGATTCGAGGCTGACCCCGATAGCTGACGGTGATCGTGAAGGTCTCATTCTTAGCCAGGACGGAGGGAAGGGTCACGGCGAGTTCTTCGCTCGTTCGCGTGAAGGTCGAGGGCGCTCCGTTGTACAGGACCCCGGTGATGACGAGGTTGTCGGCGGCATCAATCGTGATCGTTTGGGTTGGTACCGTGAGGCGACCGGAGATGGTGACTGTTCCGGCCAGAGCGTTGGCCTCGGGAAAGAGCGACAGCTCAATGATGTAGTTTTCGACATCCACCGGCCGCGAAGAGGTAGCTTGTGAGGCCGCCGCTCGTCGCCCTCTCGGAGGATGAGGTGGCGACGGGGCGAAAACGAAAGAAGAGGCCTTGCCGTCGCTCCCTCCCAATAGCATACCGGTGGCCGGTGTCACCGCCGGCGGAAGGAAAGCCGCCACGATCACGCTGCCGAGAATCAGGATACGAAGAAGGCGTTTCATGTCCCTCCGTCCTCTGTCACACAGTGCAAACCCTTCATCTGTCGCGTGGACTCTCCGATCCGGGCGCTTGGCCGCAGACGGGAAAGTCCGCGCGACTCTTACGACGGAGCCGTTCGGATCCAGAAGGGGATATAGAGCGGTCGCGGCGTGGTTCGCTCGCCGTCGGAGATGAGCAGGAAACCTTCGCTATCCACCTGCTGGACGACCGAGTCCGTTTCAATCGAAAGTGTCAGCGTGATGGTCGCCGTCGCTCCGGGTGGAAGAGTCAGTTCCCGGGGAGTCACCTGGACCTTGAGATACTGAGCAGCCAGCGACAGCGCCGCGTGAAGCGTGTAGGTTGTTGTGATGCGGGAACGGTTGGTGATGGTGAATTCTTTGACGATACGGGTGGGCGTGGAGACGATGACTTTGCCAAAGCTGTGGCTGGGCGGAGTGACAATCGTCTCGACGCGAACGGCAGCGGCCAGATCAATCGCTCCGGAGCCTCGTTCCATGATGCGATTAATGCCCACTTCGTTCGGTCCGGTGGGACGGGAGGCCGAGGTCATCAGAGCCGCTTTGAGATCAGCCGGGGACCAGTCGGGATGAAGCTGCTTGAGGAGCGCGATGGCTCCGGCAGCCCGAGGAGCGGCGAAACTCGTTCCCGAGGCGAAAACATAGCCGGTGGGATCGTACAGAGGAGGTTGAGGAGATCCGGGATCAGGTCGCGGGAAGCGGCTTTCACCCCGCGGATCATCGGCCTGAGCCGGGCCGTAACTTCCGGCACCGATGGTGACCAGATCGGGCTTGATCAAAAGATCAGGCGTCGGTCCCCGCGAGCTGAAATCGGCCAGCACATGAGGTTGGCGATCGAAGGTCAACGGATCTTCGGCGGGAGCCAGTTGCACGACGGTGGACTGACCGGTGGCAGCATTGGCATCCACCAGGTTTTTCAGCGCCAGGCCGCTCGAGCGAGGGAGAAAGAGCGTCGGCAGCAACAATCCGGCCAGAGAATCGAGCGTTTCGCCGCCTTCCTGGTTGTTGTAAACGATCAGCGCCGTGGCTCCCCGCAGGTTGGCATTGAGGGCTTTGACCAGAATATCGCAGCGGCCCTTTTGCACGAGCAAGGCCGTGCCCCGGACAATCGCCGCGGGCAAGAGCGTACATCCGTAGCCATCGCCGTCGGCGATGCCATCGTCAATGAGATCGGCATCCACCACCGGCGCCGTGAGTGAGTCTGGGAATCGCTCGCTGCGAACCCCCACAATGCGGGTGAATGTCGGCGGAGGAGCTGGGGTGGTGATGCGCACCTGACGCAACTGGCCCGGCGTGAATCCATCATGGCTGTTGGTCACCGCGCCGACGGTGAGAACGCTCGGTGCCGTTCCCGGCGAAGTGATCGTCCCTCGCCCGCCGAAATTCCCCGCGGCAACGGTGACAAAGACTCCAGCAGCCACGGCATTGGTCACCGCTTCGACGAAGGCATCAGGGGCGCCGCGATCTGAGGGCAGGACCGGATGACCGAAACTCAGGTTGATGATATCCATGCCATCGGCGACGGCCTCCTCGATCGCTTTGACCACGTTGTCGGTCTCAGCGCTCGGGGCGAAGACGCGATAACTGCCGATGAAGGCTTTGGGAGCAACGCCGCTCAGCGTCACCGGACGCGCCCCCGGAGTGGAGCGTAAATCCACGAAATTTCCCGCCGCCGCTGCCGCCACATGAGTCCCATGTCCGATCAGATCGAGCGCCGTGGCGTGACCGGGATGAAGATTGGGATTGGATTGATCTTTCAGCGACTGGAAGAACTTCGCCACGATGATTTTGCTGCCGGGAGGAAGCGTGAGATTCGGATCATTGGTTTTCGGAAAACCGGCGGGCGGCGTGAGGCTGGGGTCAATGAACATCGGGTTGGTGACATCCACGCCGCTATCAATGATGCCGATCTTGATCCCCCGACCGGCGTTTTCCGGTCCGCCCGTGGCTTGCCAGGCGTCGGCAGCGCCCATGAGTGCCGGGCTGACATCGAGGGGAGGGGCCGGCGCCGCCAGCAACTGATACTCATGAATCGGCGCCAGAGCCGCCACCTCCGGCAATCGCGCCAGAGCGGCGACCTGATTCTCCGGCACAGCCACCGCCATCCCGTTGAGCACGATGTGATAGTGATCGCCCACAAGAGCATCGGGAGCACGTTGGCGCAGCCGTCGAGCAAATGCTTCGTGCTGCGCTTCCAGATAGCTCAGGTACCGGCGGGAAGCCTCCGACTGAAGATTCAATTTTCCCTCGCGCCGGTTGGCGGGAGCTACAGCCGGGTTCGTCGCAGGCAGGCCCCGAATCTGGCCTCGATAGTCCGCAAGCGAAGCATCTTTGAAAAGGACGATGTAAGCTTTCTTATCGGCGATGGTCAGCGTCTCTTGCGGTAGGACAAAGGGAGACCCAGCGGGAGATGACCGCGCCGCCAGTGACAGCGAGTCCGCACACACCAGGCACCCGAGAATGAACAGGATCAGGAGCGTCTTCGTAGAGTGCCTCATCGTCTTTTCCTCCGTGGGAAATTTTTCCGCTCAGCGAGGTGATCTGTTCGAGCGTCCTTTCGTGACCAGTGATCGCACGTAATTGACCAGGTGCCAGATTTCCTCCTTCTCCAGAATGGCACCGTATTCGGGCATCTCATTGGTTCCGGTGGAGATTTTGTAGAACAGCTCGCCATCAGTTTGAGCCTCCATGCGCGTGGCATCGGTGAGGTCGGAGGGCTTGGTGTCGAGGCTCCGGGCCATCTCCCCGGTGCCGTCACCTTTCTCACCGTGACACATCACACAATTGGCCTGAAAAAGCTCCTTCCCTTTGGCCAGCGATTCGGTCGTCGCCGCGATGGGATTTTTCATCGTCCTGGCCGAATCGGGGATATTCCATTTGTGTTGAGGATGGCCTCCGGTGACCTCGGCGGGAAGATTCACCACAACAAGGGTGAGCCCGAGCAGCACAGCGGATGCAGTGACGGTTGTTCGTCGGGACCTGCTCGATGTCATTCTTTGCGACCTCCCTCAAGAAGTTCTCAGGGATACGAGCGGCAATTGTACCCCTTTGAGCGGCCTCAGGCAACCGTTGATTTTCCTCGGGCGGATGAGTATGATGACCGGTACAGGAGGCACTGGCCGTGAAGACGCTTCACTGGGCGGAAGTTCAGCGGGGACTTTTGACCAAGCGGGCCGATTTGCTGGTGCGGCTGGCTTTCATTCTCCTGGGAATCAGCGCGCTGCTCACCGGCATGGTTGTTCTGCTCAGCCGGTTTCGGGATCATGGATGGGTCGAACCGGTGATCTTCGGCCTGGCGCTCGGAGCCGTCATCCTGCTCATCATCGCTTTCGGCCTCGTCCTGCCCGTGCCGCTCATCGTCCACGAGTTGAAAGAAATGGACGAGGTCGTTGCCGAGCAAACGCGTCGCCATTATTGACCGAGTCCCACCGTCAGGCTGTCCCCATGAGTTCTTCACTGGCCGAGGGGAAAGTCTGTACTGCCGGAAATCATTCCACGCGATAGGACAACAGATCGGTGGCCAGCTCCGATCCCTCACGCCGGAGATGGTAAAGCGTCAGGACAACGTTCAGTGGCGTGCCGTAGAGAATCGGGAGAATGTCGGCGAGAATCTTGCCGTTGCCCGCTTCGATGCCTCCGGCCGGATCAATTGTGATGATCACCGATTGGGCCGACGCCGATGCGACGCTCTCCGTGGGGCGAGCGAGGAGGCGAACTTCGTCGGGAACGTCCATCAGGCGAAGAATCGGCTTCACCCGGGGTTTATTGGCCTCATTCGACAGGACGACTTCGATCCGGCCCATGGTCAGAAGCGCCTCTTCCGGATGAGGCGTCATCAGTTCAAGCATGACCCTGGGACGCATGGCGTGCCTCCTGGGAAAATCTCCGGGAATGCAGGCATCGCGGGCGCTTCGGTGGAGGCGAACTCCTTGCACGCCGAAAGCGCGCGCTCCCGGATTGTCCTCGCTTGTGGCGGGCCGGTGGACATGAGCGATTTCTCCGAAAAATGAGCCGTCAAGTTCCGTCCCGTCCGTTGTGGGTGCTGACACCGCGTCAACAAAATGCTTCCCGGCCCTGGTTCTTCAACTGTTCGGGAAACCGGCGCACCTCCTGAGAGCGGCGGAGATCGCCGACCAACAGCACATCGTCCGTGTCAATGATCATGACGTTCTCCAGTCCGAGGACGGCGATGAGCCGATTGGTGCGCGAATAGATGAGCGAGTGATGGACATCAACGAGCAGGCCATTGCCCTGAACGAGGTTGCCGAGGGGATCGTGATCGGTGGCCCGCAGTTCGTAGACGGCCTGCCAGCTTCCCACATCGTTCCAACCGAAATGGACCGGCAGCACGTAGACGGGGGCGCGCGTTTTCTCCATCACGCCGTAGTCAATCGAGATCGCTTCGACGGTGGGATAGACCTCGGCCAGCACATCGTCATAGCAACCTTCGTCGAGGCTGCGGTCGAGCCGCTGAAGAGCCGCGTGCAGCCGGGGCAGATATTTGCCGATCTCTTCGAGGATGGTCCCGGTGGTGAAGACGAAAATGCCGCTATTCCACAAGTACTTTTTGCTCAGCACGTACTGACGGGCCGTGTCCAGATCGGGCTTTTCCACGAACTGTTCCAGCCGGTGAACCGGATGAGAGAGCACCCTCGTCAGTTCGGGGCCTTTCAGGAGATAGCCGTAGCCGGTTTCCGGTCGCGTCGGTGTGATGCCGAGAGTGGCAATGCCGCCCTCGGCGACTAGCTCGGCGGCGGCGCGCAGGGCCTGACGAAATGCCTCGTCATCGTAGATAAAGTGATCGGCGGGCACGGCGGCCATCACCGCATTTCCCGCTCGGCGCTGCACATGAAGGGCCGCCAGGCCAATGCAGGGAGCCGTGTTGCGACCGAGCGGCTCGCTGAGAATACTCACGCGATGATGGGCAAACAGGTCTTTCACCAACGACTCGTGAGCGCGATTGATGACAAGGAAAATGTTCTCCTCCCCCGTCAGAGGGGCGACCCGATAAAAGGTCTCCATGATGAGCGGGCGCGCGCCGGTGATGTTCAAAAATTGCTTGGGGAGCGACTCCCGACTGGCGGGCCAAAAGCGCGTTCCCGATCCCCCGGCCATGATAGCAATATACATAACCCCGTTCTCCTTTTGATTTCCCGGTCAGCTCTTTCTTACCACACCCGCAAGGAGAAGACAAAGGCCGGCCAGGGAGCGTAGACCTTCCAGTTTAAAGTAGCGCAACTTTCCAGTCCGCGGAAAAAGCGCAGGCTCGAAAGCCCGCGCCACATCGCTACGGCCTATGGACGATGGGACGGCGTCCCGTCTATGATGAAGCAGGCTATGAGCAGCGAGCGGTCAGGGAGCAAAGACGCCGAGCATAAGCAGCAGGGGTTTTTCACTCGTCTCCGGGCCGAGCTTGATGCCATCGAACATGACATTCAGGAGGAATTCCCCGACTGGCCGGAGATCAAACGGCGCATCCGCCGATGGATCGTGACATGTTTCCTTGTCGGTTTCGCGCTCGTGGGACTTCTCCTCTTGCGCCAGTGGTGGATGGCCCGCGAACAGGCTCGTCGTCAATGGGAACGGGCGCGAACGATCCAGCTCATCAGTCCGACCGAAGAGGTGCGGGAAGAAATCATCGAGTTCGTCTGGCGACCCTCGCCCCTGGCCGCGTCCTACGTCGTCGAATTGAGCGATGCCACTTATCGGCTTCTCTGGCAAAGCGAGCGGGTGAAGGTGGTCGAGGTGACGCTTCCCCAGGGCGTGCGGCAGCGCCTGGAGCGCGGTCAGGTCTACATCTGGCAGGTGCGCGGATTCGACGACAAGGGGAACGAAGTCGCGCGCTCGCCCTTTGACCACATCACCATTATTCGCTAGCTCGCACCGAGCGATCCCTCTTCCCCTGTGTGTGGACCTTCCCTGTCCGAATCGCCCGCGGATGGAAAAACGGAGCCCGTCGGAACTTTCTCCGGCATCCGGCGAGTCCCCTTCGTCCAGACCAAGGAGAGGTCTGGCTTTACGACTATTGACACCTTTGGCGACGATCTTCTACTCTCTTCCGCCATGAACATCTACTTGCTGACGGTCATTGTTTATCTCGTTTTTCTCACCGGCGTCAGTCTCTACAAGTCGCGGGCGGTGAAATCGGAAGCCGACTTCATGGTGGCGGGGAGGAAGTTGAGCGCGCCGATTCTGGTGGGGACGCTTCTGGCAACCTGGATTGGTTCGGGTTCGATCATTGCCAGCGCCGGACTCGCCTATCGAGAAGGATTCGCCGCGTTGTGGTTCGATGCCGGGGTATGGGTGGCGCTCATCGTCATCTATTTCATCGCCGGACGAGCGCGAGCGCTGGAACAGATGACGGTTCCCGACATTCTCGAAATCCGCTACAACCGCTGGGCGCGCATTCTGGCCACCGGCGTCATCATCATTGCGTACACCGTCATTGCCTCCTATCAGTTTCGCGCCGGAGGCCTCGTGCTCAATATCGTCACGGGACTGGACACCGACCAGGGGATCCTCCTCACAGCGATCTTCGTGACGGCCTTCACGGCGACGGCGGGATTGATCTCGGTGGCCTATACGGACATCTTCAACGGGTTGCTCATGCTGGGAGGGATTTTCCTCGCCTATCCTCCGTTGCTCGAGCGGGCGGGAGGATGGACGGGCGTGCGGGAGCGATTGGAGGCGACGCTGGGTCACGCCGGCGCGGCGGAGAGGTTGAGTTTGATGGGCGATTTCACCTGGCAGGAAGCCTTCTCCTATGCCTTGCCGACGCTGCTGCTGATGCTGGGTTTGGCCAATATGTACCAGAGGTTTTTCTCGGCTCGCGATGCGAAGGCCGCGCGCCAGGCCGTCGTCGGATGGATCCTGGGAACCGTCGCCATTGAAACGATGATCGTCGTGCTGGCTGTGATCGGATCGGGATTGTTTCCTGAACTGGGGCAGCAGCAGCGCAGTGAGCAGGTCCTTCTCTATGCCGCTCGCGAGGGCCTGCCGATTTTTGCCGGTTGTGCACTTTTGGCCGCCGCCGTGGCCATCATCGTCTCGACGGCCGATAGCTTTCTCCTCGTTCCGGCGACGAGCATTGTGCGCGACATTTATCACCGGTTCATCAATCCTCAGGCGTCGGAAAAGCAGTTGGTTCTTTACTCCCGGCTGGTGGTCATCGGGCTGGGAGTTGTGGCTTATGTTCTGGTCCGTTTCTATCAGACGGTGCTTGAGGCAGCGCTCTTTTCCTACACCATGTACGGGGTGGGCGTCACGCCGGCTTTGCTGGCGGCTTTTTTGTGGAAGCGGGCGAGCATCGCTGGAGGCGTCAGCTCAATTGCCGCAGGGATGGTGCTGACGATCCTGTGGGAGTTCGGCGGCCTGGCCGAGCGAACGGGCATTCAGACGATCTACGCGGCCCTGCTGGCCTCGCTCGTGTGTTTGATCGGAGTCAGCTTGCTCACGCCACCGCCGGCACGATCCCACTGGCAGCCCTTCTTCCCGGCGAAGGAAAATGCCACCTGAGCCCCTGCGGGAATCATTGCCGCGCCTCTGAAGAAACGGCCCTTCCGGCGATCATGCCCGAATGAGCAACTGCCGACAACAACCGTCGCTCGGGAGGGGATGCATCCCCGGAACTTCGGGCGGGGAGCCCCCTTTATGAGGGGCACCCGATCTAAACGTCAGTCTCTGCCGATCTCGGCCAGCACGGTGGCCAGCGAGTGAAAGAGCGCCCGCCCGTCGCAACTGCCCAGAATCTCCTCCGAGGCCCGTTCGGGATGAGGCATGAGGCCGAGGACGTTTCGCTGCCGATTGCAAATTCCCGCGATGTTATCGAACGATCCGTTGGGATTGGCGGCCTCGGTGATGTTCCCCTGAGCGTCGCAATAACGGAAGATGATGCGATCCTCGCGCCGAAGCTCCTCCCAGGTGGCGCGGTCGCAGTAGTAATTCCCCTCGGCATGAGCGATGGGAAGAAGCAGCACCTGCCCCTTCCGGTACATCGTGGTGAAGGGCGTATCGGTGCTCTCGACGCGCACGTGGACAAAGCGACAGATGAACTGAAGGTTTCGATTCCGCATGAGGGCGCCGGGCAGCAGGCCGCTCTCGCAGAGAATCTGAAAGCCGTTGCAGATGCCGATGACGAATCCGCCGCGGGCGGCAAATTCCTTCACCGCCTGCATGACGGGGCTGAAGCGCGCGATGGCACCGGCGCGAAGATAATCTCCATAGGAGAATCCGCCGGGAAGGATAACGGCATCCACATCGCCGAGCGTGGTGGCGCGATGCCAGATGAACTCCACCGGCTGGCCCAGCACTTTGCTGATGACGTGATAGGCATCGTGATCGCAGTTCGATCCGGGAAATACCACAACGCCGAATTTCATGACCGGTCACCTCCGGCGGGAAATGTCGGGTGGTCTTTGGGGGCCCGCATCTTCACTCCAGGATCTCGACCGTAAAGTCCTCGATGACGGGATTGGCCAGAAGTTCATCGGCCAGTCTGACCATCAGGTCGCGGGCGGCCTCAGGAGAGAGCACCGAATCCAGCTCGATCTCGAAGAACTTCCCCTGACGAATCTCGCGGATCCCGTGATAGCCGAGCGTCTCGGCGGCCTGGTGAATCGTCTTCCCCTGAGGATCGAAAACTCCCGGTTTCAACCGAACGTGGATGAGTGCTCTCATGATGACGTCCTCTGCCGCTCATCGTTTTGAGCGGTTCCAAAAACGCGCTGAAAGATGGTATCCACATGGCGCAACAGGCGCTGGAGGCTGAAAATCTCGTCAATCTCGTCGGCACGCAGGCGCCCGGTGATTTCCGGAGAGCGGCGAACGAGGGCGGCGAAATCCGCTCGCTCGTCCCAGGCGCGATGGGCCAGGCGTTGAACGATCTCATAGGCGTCCTCCCGACTCATCCCGCGCTCGGTCAATGCGAGCAGCAGATCCCCGCTGAAGATCACGCCGCGCGTCGCCTGAAGATTCTCCATCATCCGTTCGGGATAGACGACCAGATTCTCGATCAGTCGCGTGGTTCGATGGATGAGGTAATCGGTGAGGATGCAGCTTTCCGGCACAATGATGCGTTCGACCGAGGAGTGGGAAATATCCCGCTCATGCCAGAGGGCGATATTCTCCAGAGCCGCCTGGACGTTGGCGCGCACGACGCGCGCGAGCCCGCAGATTTGTTCCGAGGCGATGGGGTTGCGCTTGTGCGGCATGGCCGAGGACCCTTTTTGTCCCGGGCTGAAGAACTCCTCCGCCTCTCGCACTTCCGTTCGCTGGAGATGGCGAATCTCCAGGGCGATCTTCTCCAAACAGGAGGCGATGATGCCCAGCGTCGCCAGGAATTCCGCATGACGGTCGCGCTGCACGATCTGCGTGGAGATGGGGTCGGGCGTAAGACCGAGGCGAGCGCACACCTTTTCTTCCACCTCGGGATCAAGGTGCGCGAAGGTGCCGACGGCGCCGGAAATCTTGCCCACGCTGACGATGTCGCGCGCTCGCCGGAGGCGTTCCCGATTCCGCTCGGTATCGGCATACCAGAGGGCGAGTTTGAGACCGAAGGTCGTCGGCTCGGCATGAACGCCGTGCGTGCGCCCGATCATGGGCGTGTACTGAAACTCGAAGGCCCGACGGCGTAACACCTCGGCCAGTCGCGCGAGCTTGTCGAGCAGCACATCGCTGGCGTCGCGCAAAAGCAGCGCCATCGCCGTATCCAGGACATCCGAGGACGTCATTCCGTAGTGCACGAATCGCGCCTCCGGCCCGATCTCCTCGGCCACGGCCGTGAGAAAGGCGATGACATCATGCTGGACGCGAGCCTCGATCTCCTGGATGCGCGCGATGTTTATGCGGGCTTTTCGCTTGATGACGTCGAGAGCCTCGGCGGGGATCATCCCGCGTTCCGCTTGAACCTCACAGACGGCCAGCTCGACCTTCAACCAGGTGCGAAACTTATTCTCGTCGCTCCAGAGCTGGCCCATTTCGGGAAGGGTGTAGCGGGGAATCATAGGTCAATCCACTCGCTCGGGCGATCATGAAAAGCGAGACGAATCCGCTGCTCCAGATCACCGCTCAGTGGGGGCTGTCGCTCGGAGAGTGCCTGGAGGGCCGCCAGGCGGGCGATCTCGGGATGATTATTGGTTCGACTCAGGTGAACCAGAGTGATGATCTCGGCTCGGCCGTCGAAATCCTCGCGCAGGAATCGGGCCATCTCATCGTTGGACAGATGCCCGTGACGGCTCATGACGCGTTGCTTGACCGCCCAGGGGTACGGGCCGGCGCGCAACATCTCCACATCGTGATTGGCTTCGAGAATGAGGACATCGGAGCCCCGAAGATGCTCGGCGACCATCTGGGGGATGTATCCCAGATCGGTGGCGTAGCCCACGCGAACGCCACGCGCCGTGATGGTGAAGGCCAGCGTTTCCGCCGCATCGTGGGGAACGGAGAACGGACGGAAGGTGATATCGCCGATTTCAAAAGGGCGCTCGGCTTCGATGAACTCGGCGACAGTCAACGTGTCCGCGGGATTCATGCGACACCACGCCTCATGACTGGCCCGCGACATGAAAATGGGAATCCCCAGAGATCGCGCCAGAATGGGCGCCCCCCGGATGTGGTCGGCATGTTCGTGGGTGATAACGAGGGCCGATACCCGGCAGATGTCCTCACCGATCTCCCGGAGTCGCCGGGTCAACTCCCGCTGAGAGAAACCGACATCGAGTAAGACTCGCGTCGAACCGGAGACCAGCAGAGTCGCATTGCCCGAACTGGAGCTGCCGAGAATGTTGATGCGCATGGTCTGTCGTCCTGGAGCGAGAGCGCGAAGACGCAGAATCGGTCAGTCACAGGCCAGTCGTGATCGGTCAATCTCCAGATGATTCAAGCTGCCGAGCACAACCAGCGCCAGCGATTCGGTATGGAAGATCTCATTGGCCACCCGGTGGAGATCCTCGGCGGTGACGGCACTGATGCACGCCAGGATGCTGTCATAAGGAACTTGCTCGCCGAAATAGATCTCCTGCTGAGCGATATGCCCCATGCGGGCGTTGGAGGATTCGAGACTGAGCATAGTGGCGGCTTTGGCCTGCTCCTTGGCCCGCTGAAGCTCCTCCTCGGAGACGGGCTCGGATTTCAGACGAACGATTTCCGCAATGCATAGATCAATGACCTTGAGAACCTTCTCCGGCGACGTGGCCGCATAGATGAAGAAAAGGCCCGTATCGGTGTATTGCAAGGTTCCCGCGCCGGTGGAGTAGGCGAGCCCGTGATCCTCCCGAATGGACTGGAAGAGGCGTGAGCTGGCGCCGCCGCCGAGAATCGAACTGAGAATCATCACGCTGTGACGATCGGGCGACAGCAACGACGGACAGGTGGCTCCGAAAAGCAACTGTACCTGTCCCAACTGATCCTTGCGGTGCAAGACAATCGTGGGCGAGGCTTGAGGCGGTGTGTCCTGCGGACGGAATCCGCTGTCGGGAATCTCCTCGAAGTACCTGGCCGCCAGCTCCACAATCTCCTCATGGGTGACGTGACCCGCCGCCGAAACGACGAGATTGGCCGGGGTGTAGACCTTCTGCCAGTGAGCGACGATCTCCTCGCGCGTCAAGCGGGTGAGGCTCTCCTCCGTTCCCAGGATGGGACGCCCCAGCCGATGATTCGGCCAGAAATTCCTCAGGAAAATTTCGGTGGCCAGATCATCCGGCGTATCCTCGACCATGCGCATCTCCTCGACGATGACGCTGCGTTCCTTCTCGATCTCTTGCGGATCGAACCGGGGCCGGGTGATCACATCGGCGATGAGATCGAAGGCCCGGGGAACATGCTCATCGAGCACTTTGATCGAATAGGCGGCACACTCATGACTGGTGAAGGCATCGAAGGTGCTCCCCAGCATGTCCGACTCGATGGCAATATCGCGCGTCGTGCGCCGCTCGGTCCCCTTGAACAACAGATGCTCGATGAAATGGGAGATGCCACATTGATCGAGCGGTTCGTGACGGGATCCGGCTCGAACCCACACCCCAATGCTCACCGAGCGCAGGTGATTCATTTGCTCGGTAACGATGGTCAGTCCGCTGGGCAGGACTGTTTTCTTAATCTCCTGATCAACCATTGCGCCGCCTGACAAGAGGCTGAATACTAGCACATCCGTACAAACGCCTGCAACCGACAGATCCGTCCGGCCCGATCATCGCGCGACACTGCGCGAGCGCCGGGCGTTCTCAAGACAAAACGATGACTCCCCGGCTTCCCGGTCAGCTTTTCCCGAAGAAAAATCCCCACAGATTCGCCGAGCAGGGATCGCTCTCCGGATGGCATCAGCGCCCCATCCGCCTATCGGGACTCCCTCTTTCTTCGGTCGAGGGAAGCGTTCTCCCCGGTGAAGCAGCAGCCGAAACGTTGCGCGGGCTTGAAGCGAAAATCTCAGGTGAAGCGGGAATAAATGCCCTCCTGCGAGGCAGGCGACAGATCAGGGAGCAGATGGATGAACTCCCACCCACAGGATAGGTCAACAGGGCCGCGAGAGCCGGTGAAAAAACTTTGCCCTAGGCGCGGACGTCATAGCGGAGGAACGCCACGCAGGCTCCAACGAAGAGAACCCCCGTCCAGAGGATTAACGTCAGAATATCCCATGCGGCCCCGGCAGCCGCTTCCGACAGTGAGGGCAATGGCATCTGGAATCGCGGAAGCTGACGCCGATCAAACGGCACGTGGGCGTAGGAGATTTTTTCAATCCCATTCAGCTGATAGACCCTCCCCTTGTAGGTGAACCGGGTAAATCCTCCTTCGACATGCGCCTGAGGGCGCAGAAGCCGCCGCAGGCGGCGAGCAACCGTCGTATAAGAATCCAGGTATCGCTCGGCGGCCGCGAGAAACTGCGCATGTCTGACATACCCTGCCGGGATTATTCCTTCCAGGGCAAACTGGTAAGAAAATGCCGGAGAGGAACGGCTGAAGAAACGAATGCGCTCGGCCTGCTGGGCGACCTCACGGTAATAGGAAGCGAGGATCTGTCCTGTAGTCACAGCGAACTTTTCCAGGACTTGCTCGTGATCAGCATAGATTTTGGCTTGGACGGCAGCGATGAGTTTCTCCCTCTGAGACTCCGTCAGTCCGGGATAGGTCACCGCCGCCCACAACACTTCCCCCGAAAGACTCAACCCGCTCCATTTCGCCCGCCTCGCCCCCTCCAGATTCTCTTGAAGCTCATGAAGCGACGGCACTCGACCCCAGGATTCGACAGCCAGGCGAACCCCGTTGGGAAAGACGATGACCATCCCGATCCAGAGAATGAGGGAAACCACCAAAGCCGTTGAAGCCCGATAAAAGACCGTCGAGGCCAACAAGCCCACCGTCCCCATGATGGTGATGAAGAGTCCCGAGAGCATGAGGGCGATGCCGATTCTGAGCCATTCGCGTGCCCCCAACTCGACTGGGCCCATCAGGAGGATCACCAGCAGACTGAGCCCAACAGTCAGCACTAACGGCACCCACAGGACAACCACATTGCCAACAAAACAGGCCAGGATGACCGTCCAACGACGACAGCTCCCGGCGAGCACGAGCGGTAACGTCCCCGATTGTTTTTCTCCGGCAACACTATCATAGGTCATCAAAACGGCGAGAAAACTGTAGACGTAGACGATCAGGAAAGCCCAGTCGAAAGGAATGGCCGTCTCAACCAGCGGCCGTTCAGTCGTGTCAGCGCTCTCCACATAGTGAAGGACTGCCGGTTCCATCTTAAGGAGAATCGGCGCGTCTTGCTCGCCGTCGCGGATAAAGAGCAGAGGGTTCGGAGGTTTCACCACATAGGTGCGATCGAGCGTCGTTTGCTGCTCGGCCTGAGAGCGCAGCCGCACATATTCCTTGTGACGGTGGCGATATTGGCACATCGAGAGGGCCGTCGCCGTGACCCCCATCACCAGGGAGACGGCCAACAGGAGAAAGAAGCGCAGGTCATAGAAGCGTTTTTGAATCTCCTTTATGACGAGGAGCATCAGCATCGGCGCTCTCCTCCCACGATCACAGAGTTGGGGAGTAAGTCATTATCGCTCTCAGCCCACCCACGCATCCGATGAGATTGAATACGAGGAGCGTCACGATGGCAGGCAGAGCGCGGTCCAGAGACTCTCCGAGCGATTCAGGCTCATAGTGCGGCGTCGGGAGGTTGGTCAGGTCAAGCGGAGTGTTTTCATAAACGTCCGGGATAGAGGCGAAGCTTCTCCTCTTGCCACCCCTTGAGTTGCCCGTTCTGCCACCTCGCCTGGCTGACAAAGCGAATGTGCGCTCCCGCGTCCGATTGAGCCAGAGCTTCGCAAGACATAACGTAACTCGTCGTAGGAACCAGCCACATCAGGCGTTCCATCGAGCGGGAGAGTCGCAGGTTTTGTTGCCACAGGGCGTCGGCGCGCTCGGGCGTCCACGGCTGAAAGATTCCTCCGGATGTCGTCACCCCATCAGTTAGGCTCGCTCGAACGAGCACAGGTAAAGACGACGGATAAAACAACCACCAGTCCCACCCAGATCACCAACAGCAGAGCTAGACTCGCCGCCGAACTTCGCGTCAAAGCCGAGACCCAGAACCCCAGAAAGATAAATCCCGATACGAAGAGGATGGTGAATCCCGCGATCAGAGCGAGTCGTGCGTAGTCAGCCCCGTCCATGGGGAGCGACGGGGGAAGCCGCAGGATGATGAGCCAAAGAAGGATCATCACGGCCAGCGGCAAGAGTAAAGTGACAAGCGTTCCCCCATATTCGCCGAAAAGGAGGCGAAATCGAGGCACACTGTAAGACCAGCAGAGTCGGAGCGTCCCCTGCTCGCGCTCGCCGCAGATAGCATCGTAGGTGAGAAATATCGCCAGCAGCGAAAAGAACAATAACACCAGGTGAGAAAAATCCAGGCTCAAGACTCCCGTGAGGAAGGGATTTGTCCGGACCAGCGTTTACGTCTTGAACGGGCGGGGATCGTCCGGAGCATCAACGCCAAAGAGCCCGCCCATCCGGGCCACGGTTCCGTAGCGTCCGCCCACACCCGTCACCAGCGTGGTCAGAGGAGAGAGCGGCCGAAACATCGTGAGAATCACCTGCCGGTAGACCCGCGCATTGTAAACCTCCCCCTGACGCTCCTCCTGCTCCTGTTCCAGGTCACGTCGTTCCTCGTGGTAGGACCGCTTGTGATTGATCACACTCAGGCCAAACAAAAGCAACACGACAACCACTGCGCCGAGAAAGCGAAACTCGAGCAGATTCAGCAACAACCTCTTTCCGGCAAAGAGCACCACGCTCTCGCACGCAAAGCACCACCGGATACAAGCCCTCCACCCGGCGATGCCCGTCCTTTGGCCCCTAGAAAATGGCGGCGAGGATGGCTGCAATCACCTGCCCAATCTTCACCATCGCGTTCACCTTGCTTTCTTTTGAGTTACAATCACAGTACTCGCCGCACTTACAACTACACCTATTTACCGACTGTCGCCTCAGAAGACTCCACAAGATCAAATGGCTCCATGGCCAGATACACCGCCGATACGATCTCTCGCTCGCGGGCGAGCCTCTCCACCTGAGCGGCCCAAAAAGTGTGACTGAAGATGAAATGATAGGGACCAGAACTCCTTCGCCCCACTTCGATGCCCCGCAGTTGATCAAAATAACGCGACACGTTCCACAACGAACAGCTCGCCGTGAAAAAGACGATAGTTCCTTCAGCCCGGTCAAGATCCCGGAGAGTGAGACTCTTGCCGCTTCGCACGTCCATAAGCCGATAGGGTGGAAGTCGCTGTCCCGGTTTCATGTCGGTCCCTCATTCCCATAAGGGAAGCCTCCCAGCAGATGCTTCTCCACTAACTGTCGCAGATCGCTTTTCGTCAATCAGATGAACATGTTCTATCTCCGACGGAGAGGACTTCAGCCAGTAGAAAAAGTCATATCGTCGAAAGAGCGTGATGAGCACAAGAATATTGGCGATTAAGACTGCGGTAATGAGGATGAAGAACCAACTCTCCTTCTTCTTTACGACCTCCAGTGACTTCAGTCGGAGAGTGCGTTCCGGGACAAGTTCCATACCCTCACCTCCGCTTGCGGCCCTATCTTATCCCAACCGAGATAGGTCTCAAGGCTGTATCTGTCAGCGGGTGTCATAAAATGTCACAAAATCTTGCATGGTAGACGGAACTTGTATCGGGCAAGCGGCTTCAGGCACGCCCTCCGGCAATGCGCCGCCCGGGGTGTGCTGCCAGGCTCATGCCGGGGTGACCAGCCTGCTTGCCTCCCTTTCACCAACCAAAATAGCGAAGACCGCCAGGCAGGAGCAACCACGATGCTTCATCTCCCGCGCGGTAAAGATGTACTGGAGCTTGCATCCGGGACGCAACAATCCCCGGTACTCCTCGCCGGCTTTGCCGGGTGACCCAATCTCCTCTTGTTGAACGTTCAAGTACCCCGCCACCGGAGCTGCCAGGGCACACTCCCCGGCCTTTCACCACCAGTGAAAACTGCCTCCGCCCGGTCAGACGATGACCGTGAAACCTTCAGCACGCCGTTTCTCTGCGCGCCCGGTCATACAGAATCAGCGACTCCTTACAGATGCGCCACTGGCCACAGGCACCGCATGCACCTTCTGCTGCTCGATCCATCGGTAGATGGTCCGAACCGTCACTCCCACAACCTCAGCCGCATGCTGAACCGTCATCATCGCCCTCTCCTGCTCACAAACCGGACAATAAAAGTGACCCACTCGCATCATAGGTCTTCCCCTCCGCAGGAAAAGACAAGCGAGCGTCGGCGATTGCAAAAGAGACTGTCGCCCACCAATGTGGAATCGCCATCTGAACCGAGAAAGCCAAAGTCCAAGGTTAGTGCAAGATACACTAACCTTGGTCAGAACCACCGACCCTGAGAGATGTAGATCGTCGAACTTCTTCAGAGCGATTCCAGGAAGGCGAGCAGGTCCGCGCGTTCGGCCGGTGTGAGCATCAAGAATCGCTCGGTAACCCGACGGGCCTCTCCTGCATGCCGCCGGATTGCTTCCTCAATGGTCGCGGCGCTCCCATCGTGGAGGAATGGACGACTCATCCGCAGTCCCCACAGAGGCGGCGTGCGAAACTCAGTTGGCCCGGCATCGCCCTGAGGAATCCCATCTCCCGTTCCCACGTCGTGCAACAGCAGATCGGAGTAGAGCGGCACCGTCTTGCGGCTGAGAGCGGCAATGGGATGGTCGCCGGTTTGAAACGCAGGCGTGTGACAGCGGGCACAGCCAATGGTGGTGAAGATCTGTTCTCCTCGACGGACGGCCTCAGTAATGGGGCCACGTGGCGGCGGGCCAAGAAGTTGCATGAAGTTGACGAAATTGTCAATGCCCCGGCGTCCCGTCATCGGATCGGGGACATCCTCGGGATCGGCAACAGAGTCACACTCGGCCAGTCGCGCCATATCTCCATTAGGAGGATTCTCCTCACGAGCCAAATCGTTAGTGATGCCCATCTCGTTGAGGTAGGCATCACCAGCGAAACCGAGCAAGCTCGCCTGCTGGGCCTTCCAGCCGAATCGCCCCAGACGCACGCGGTTGGTCGCCAGATCCAATACCCGCGCAGCCCGCCCGGAAATTCCATCGCCGTCGCGATCCTCCGGATCAGCCTGAGCGACAATTGCCTCCTCCGGGATGGCTTCGATCAAGCCGATGCCAAAAAGCGGCTGAACCTGACGAAAGGCCACGACGTTGGCCTCCGCCGGAATCCTCTCCTGACACCGATCGGGAGCAACCGAGAAGATCTGAATGAGCGATCCTCCGGGCACATCCCGAAATGTTCCGTCCACATCTCGGAACCCCACTCGCACCTCGTTAGTGATGCCCGAGCCTCCGGTCACCGGCACGGCATGGCACTCGGCACACCCTCGCGCATTGAACACTGGACCCAGGCCATCAGCCACTTCTTCGATCTCCTCGAAGTCCTCCTTCCCCTCGAGGAAAAGAGCCATCTGTTCTGCCGACAGACCAGGTAAGGGATCACCAAAACCGGCGCCGGACTCCTGACGGCTCGTTCCCTCACCGCTCGGAGCCCAGGCCCAACACGTGACAAAGAGCAGCGCCATTACCAGCTTTAAGTGTTTCATTTTGGTTCCCCTCCTTATGTGAGTTGCTGCTTAGCCCGGTTGGGGGCTCCTGTGGCACCCCGTACGCGGGGAAGCATGGATCCACGCTCCGTATTAATTTATTTTGCAAAAGCGAAATTTATTTGAGGGGGGAACAAAAAAATTTCGGTTTTTCCTCCGCTAAGTGAAAAAGGAACGGTCATAATGCCAATCCGCCACGCCGGAAGGGATGAGAGGGACTCCGCCACCGGCAGTCTCGATGGAAGTGACAACCGCCCCCTGCACAGGTCGTGCGCATCCTTAAAGCAAAAAGTCCACCAGATCGCTGCCCCTGGCGTGATTCCACACCAGTTCCACCGGAATCAGACGGGTAGGGACGAAAAAGCCGCAGGCGGGGAAGCCACCTAGCGCAGACTTTGCCGTCTGCGGGGCATGCGCAGGGGGAAAGCCCGCGCCACAAACCTGAAGAAGGGGTCACCCATCCTGCTTTTGACATTTCCTCGGCGGTCCTCTATAAGTCTGGCCCGGCTGGATAGATGATCTTTGGGAGCGGAGGTCAGTCATGCGCACGCACCATCAGACTGCATCGGGGAATCACGCTCATTCCCCTTCCGGGGTGACACGGCGGCAGGTTCTCGCCGGACTTGGAGCCGTTGGGACAATGACGGCGGCAGCAGGACTGCCCGGAGGGTCGCTTCTTCAGCCGGTAGGACCCAGGTTCGGGCAGGAGGCCGCAGGTCAGCCCCCGCTCTTTCGGCTGGAACGGGTGACGGAGAATGTCTACGCGGCCATTGCGCGACCGGCGATGCTCGTCAATTGCAACGCCGCGATAATCGTCGGGTCGGATCATCTCCTGGTGGTGGATTCTCACTCCAAACCGTCGGCGGCGCGCGCCTTGCTCGCTCAGGTTCGATCCGAGATCGGCGACCGACCGGTACGCTATATCATCAACACGCACTTTCACTGGGATCATGCTCAGGGCAATGCCGTCTATCCGAATACTTTCGGGATGAAGGCGGACATCGTCGCATCAACGGCCACGCGGGAATGGCTCGCCCGGGAAGGCACGTCGCGTTTGCGGCAGCAACTGGAGAGCCTCTCGCGGCAGGTCGAAACGTTGCGACGCCAGCTCGCTCAGGCGACCGATGAGGACCAGCGGCAGCAACTCGTGAACCAGATCGGCGAGATCGAAGCCTACATCAAAGAGATGACACCGCCGCAAATCACCCTGCCGACGATCACCTTCGACGACCGATTGGTCATCCATGACGGCACTCGAGAAATTCACCTCCTCTTTCTCGGACGCGGCCACACGGCCGGAGACATTGTCGTCTACGTACCGAGCGAGCGAGTGGTAGCCACCGGAGACCTCCTGCAGGGGATGTTGCCTTATCTCGGTGACGGTTACCCCGAAGAATGGCCGCAAACGCTGGCCGCGCTCGAGCGACTCGATTTCACGCGAGTCGTTCCCGGACACGGAGCGGTTGAGCACGATAAATCGGTCGTGGCGTTCATGCGGGCCTACATTGAGGAGCTGGTCGAGCTGGTCAAGCGGGGCATTGAACGCGGTGCTTCTCTTGAGGAACTGCGTCGGACGCTTCTGCCGGATCAGTTTCGCTCGCTCATGACCGGGGGACAGGGCGAACGCGTCCAGCGGGAGACGGTGGCCGTCTTTGGACCGACGCGGGCCCCCTCGCTCGCCGCCGGAGTGGCCCGGACGGTGACGGAAGTCTACACCTATTTCACCCGGCGGAAACCCGAGCGCTCGTCCCGGGGCGAATGAAGATGGCGGCACCGACGTGCGCTCAGGCCGACAGCACGCGCTCGCGCAGCGTCATCAATCGCCGGGCGGCGAGATCGAGCGTCTCGTCCGTCTTGCAAAAGCAAAACCGCACCTGGGTGCGACCTTTTTGGGGATCGTGATAGAAACTGCTGCCGGGGACCACGGCGACACCAATCTCCTGAACGAGATAGGTGGCGAAGGTGACATCATCGGGGAAACCGAACCGGCTGATGTCGGTCATGATGTAGTAGGCGCCGCGCGGGAGATAGGCGTGAAAGCCCGCCGCCACGAGCGCCCGATAGAGGCGATCCCGTCGCGCGGCGTAGTCTGATGCCAGCTTCTCGTAGTAGCTTCGCGGCAAGCGCAGGGCCACGGCGCCGGCTTCCTGCAACGGAGCGGCGCTGCCGACGGTGAGAAAATCATGCACCTTGCGGATGGCCGATGTGATGGCCGGAGGAGCCAGAACGTATCCCACGCGCCAGCCCGTCACGCTGTAGGTCTTCGACAGCCCGTTAATGGTGATCGTGCGCTCGCGCATGCCATCGAGCGTGGCCAGGGCAATGTGCTCAGCTCCATCGTAGAGAATGTGCTCGTAAATTTCATCGGTGATCGCCACCACATTCCACTTCTGACACAGATCGGCGATCAGTCTCAGCTCATCACGGGTGAAAACTTTCCCCGTCGGATTGTTCGGCGTATTGAGGATAATGGCTTTGGTTCGGTCTGTGAAGGCCGCGGCCAGTTCATCAGGATCGAACGTCCAATCGGGAGGAGTGAGCGACACGTAGCGCGGCCGGGCACCGCAGAGAATCGCATCCGGTCCGTAGTTTTCGTAGAACGGTTCGAAGATGATGACCTCGTCTCCCGGATTCACGACGGCCAGCATCGCGGCCATCATCGCTTCGGTGGAGCCACAGGTCACGGTGATCTCCGTCTCCGGATCCACCTCCAGACCGAGATACCACCGCGTTTTCTCGGCGATGGCATCGCGGAAGGATTTAGCTCCCCAGGTGATGGCATATTGATTGATGTCAGCGGCAATGGCTTCGATGGCCGCCCGTTTGATCTCCTCGGGAGCGGGGAAGTCGGGGAATCCCTGAGCGAGATTGACCGCCCCGTACTGCAGAGCCAGGCGGGTCATCTCTCGAATGACCGATTCGGTGAACTGATCAGCTTTGTCCGACGTCAGTTTCTTCATCGGCGCGATCATGGCTCTCCTCACACAGCAGCGATCTGAAACGCCGGCGCAGGTCGCACCGCGCCAACGACGCGCACTCCTTCGGAGAACGCAGCGGATCCGGTGCGATATCTCGATCGCGGTCGTCCGAGCGTCATTGGCCGTCCTGCTCCTCCTTCTCTTCTCTCGCTCGGGCGAGTTCTTTAAGCTCGCGGGCCAACTGGCGGAGTCGTTCGTTCACCCGGTAGTTGAACGTCCCCTCGGGGAACTGGCCGTGAGCGTCCTTCTCTCCGGCCTCCATTCCCGTGAGAATTTCCACCGCCTCGTCCACCGTCGCAACCGGATAGATGTGAAATTTCCCCTCGCGAATGGCCTCGACGACCTCTCGCCGCAGCATCAGGTTCTTGACGTTTTGATGAGGGATGATGACGCCCTGGTCGCCGGTCAATCCCTTAGCTTTGCAGACATAGTAGAAGCCCTCGACCTTTTCGTTGACTCCGCCGATGGGTTGAATCTGACCCTTCTGGTTGACCGATCCGGTGATGGCAATATTTTGCTTGAGGGGGACGCCGGCCAGACTCGACAGCAACGCGATCAACTCGGCCGCCGAGGCGCTATCGCCTTCGACCATCTCGTAGGATTGCTCGAAGCAGAGGCTGGCGGCGAGGCTCAGGGGTTTATCCTGAGCGTAGCGAGCCCCCACATAGCCGCTGAGGATGAGCACGCCCTTGTCGTGGATATTGCCGCTCAGTCGCGAGCGCCGTTCGATATTGATGACGCCTTCTCGTCCCATGAAGGTCTCGCAGGTGATGCGCGTCGGACGACCGAAACTGTAATCGCCGAGACTCAGAACGGCCAATCCGTTGATTTGCCCGGGAACGGCTCCCGTCACATCCACCAGAATGTCACCGCGCGCGATCATCTCCTGAATCCGCTCCTCGACGCGATTGGAGCGGAAGATCTTCTCCTCGATGGCGCGTTCGACATCGGCGCGCGTGACCTGCGCGTGACCCGCCTGACGCGCCCAGAAGCTGGCCTCCCGCAGAACATCCGAGACCTCGCCAAACTGCGTCGAGAGTTTGGTCTGATCTCCGGCCAGCCGCGAGCTGTACTCGATGATGGCGGCGACAGCATCTCGATCGAAGTGAGCCAGCCCCTCCCGATCGCAGCAGGATTTGATGAAATACGCATATTGCAGGAGATTCTCCGGCGTGCGATCCATCTGAGTATCGAAGTCGGCCTTCACCTTAAAGAGCTTGCGAAAATCCTCGTCGAAGGTGTAAAGCAACAGGTGCAGGAGCGGACTGCCGATGAGAACGATCTTCACATCCACGGCGATGGGTTCGGGCCGCAACCCCGTCGTACTCACCAACCCGTATTGGGTCGCAACATCTTCGATCCTCAACTCGCCGCTTTCGACGACGCGCTTGAGGGAATCCCAGACGAAGGGATATTTCAATACGTCCAGCGCTTCAACGACGAGGAAGCCCCCGTTGGCGCGGAGGATCGAACCGGCTTTGATCTTGGTGAAGTCCGTCACCAGAGCGCCAAATCGAGCCTCGCGCTCGATGGCCCCGAACATATTGGTGTAGGTCGGATTGGGCTCGAAGACGATGGGAGCGCCCTGCGTGTCGGAGTTATCCACCAGTACATTCACCTGGTAGGGGACAAAAGGTGAGGTCTCCTCCACCCGAAGGCCGGGCGTCGGCTCGGCTTCGGGTTTGCGCTTGAAGACCTCGCGATTCTCCAGCACACTCTCCTGAACCTGATCGAGATAGTCGAGCACCTCCGGATAGTCGCTATACCGACGCTTCAGTTCGTCGGCGAACTGGCGAACGATGAACAGGAGGGTGAGCCGCTCCAGCTCCTCGGCTCTCTCACGGGCCTGGCGTTCGAGTGCTCTCACGTCATCGAGCAGTCGGGCGATCTCTTCGTTGAACTCCTGCAATCGCCGTCGCAGCGCTTCCCGAACCGTCTCGGGAAGGGCGTCGTATTCTTCCTGGCTGATGGGCTTGCCGTTGACGAGCGGGCGGGTGACGATCCCTGTGGGAGTGATGCGAAACTGAATCCCCTCGCGGCTGGCCCGCTGCTCCAGTTGCGCAAACAGGGCAGCACTCGACTCCTGATAGCGGCGGACGATCTCCGCTTGCTGATCCTCGTACTCTTTGCTCTGGAGCGCCTTGGGAATCTCCTCCCGCAGTCGGGCGATGAAACCATCCATATCGCGCTTGAGCTGGCGACCCATTCCAGCCGGCAAATGCAGTGCCCGAGGCCGATCCGGATCCCGAAAATTATTGACCAAACAGACATCCCCCGGAACCGGCCTCTGGCGGGCCAGATCATCGAGCATGGCACGGATGAGACTCGTCTTGCCCGTACCCGGCGGCCCGGTGAGGAACAAATTGTAGCCCCGGGATTCGATGTTCAAGCCAAAACGAATCGCCGATACCGCCCGCTTCTGTCCGATGAACCCAGCGGGAGGCGGCAAGCTCGCCGTCGTTTCAAAATCGAAGACCGTGGGATCGCACGCGGCATACACGTCTTCGGCCGACAATCGTCGAATCTCTCTCACGATGACACGCTCCTTATCTCCATATCGCAAACGGGAGATAAGCTTACACGAAGTCCGGCGGAAGAAGGAATCGAAAAACGCTCCATCACCACGAGGGCGTCGAGCGCTCCGCCCGGGATTCGGTCATTTCGGAAGGGCTCACCACAACAGCCTCCCTCAGCCCCCTGGATGAGCCATCGGTCGCCGGTCAGGCAAAGGTTCCATCCGGGATGCGCTCAGGGCAACTCCCCTTGAGGCAGCGCGCGACGGGAATCCCTTCCTCCTCGTGATCGAAGTTTCGCCTGGCCTGTGCTATGATAAAGCCGCATGTCTTAGAACGACGACGATAATTCAGGAGGAGCGGGCAATGATGAGAAAATCACCAAACATCGTCGCGTGCGGGGCCCTCCTTCTGGCGGGCCTTTTCACTCTGGCCCTGGGACAGGGGCAGACGGAAGAGCCGGTAGCTACGACGCGAATGTATTCCAATCTCCGATGGAGCGTCGAGCGTAATGCCCTGGTTGGAGCCAATATCCGCATCACCCGGGAGGGTGATGAGATTCGCGGGTCTTATATTGTCTTCGAGCAGAATCCTCAAGGAACTCACTATCGCTTCACCGGAACGGCCCGGGGAGATCATCTCACCTTTACCGTCCGGGTCGCCGGCGCGACGCTTCGCTTCAGCGGTCGGATGACTGAAGACGAGCTGATCGGAAAGATGACCACCATCCGTCCGGATGGAACGCGAGAGGAGAAGGATTTCAAAGCCCGGCGGATGTGGCGACACTAAGGCATGCGAGAGCAAGCCAATCGAGCCAATCGCCATCTATGGATGAGATTCGTCAGCCGCGAATAGAACTGGTTTATTCGATCCTGTGCGATGATGTCCGGCTGGAGGTCGGCAACAAGCTGACGCTCGTCGGGGTGTTTCATGCCATTTATGTTCCCCATGTTCCGGTGACGGTCCTGAAGTTCGCCGTGTTGAACCACTGGCGGGGGGAAGGTCAGTATCTGTCGGAGGTGCGCATTCTCTCGCCCGAGCGCTCTCAGGCGATTGTGGCGTCACATCCGACGAGCTTTCATATTCCGCCCGATGGCTACGCCGACAATGTCACGGTCTTTGCTAACGTGACGTTCCCGGTTGCCGGGGATTATATCGTGCAAACGCTGGTGAACTCGATGCTCTTTGCCGAGCAGCGGCTCCCGGTGGGCGTGCTCCCCTCCGAACCGATGGATCGGATCACCAGCGACCGCATCCATTGAGAACCATGGCCAGGACCGTCCGTCCGAACACGAGGAACCAGCCACCGGCGTCACCCGGAGCCGCTTTTTTGGAACCGGCGGCGGCATCGGACGTGTCAGCCAGTGAGCGTCAGAGTGAGAGGGAGATGTCGGCTCAGGCGAGGGCGATCAGGTGTGAGACCGAGGTGGCGACGGTGGCTTCGCTCCCGTACCACGCGCGCGACGATCATGAGCTGATGGTGGCGACGCGCGCCGGTGATGAATCAGCGTTTTATGAGCTGGTGCGCCGGTACCGCTCGCCCATCACCAACTACATCTATCGGATGGTGAGCGATTACGAGACGGCCGTTGATCTGGCTCAGGAGACGTTCGTGCGCCTCTACACGCACGCCGATCGCTACCGCGCCAATCACCACTTCTCCACCTACATCTACAAAATCGCCAGTAATCTGGCGATCAGCGAGCTGCGGCGGCGAAAACGCTGGAATCTGATCTCGCTCGTCTCCTTCTTCGCCAGTTCGGATGAGACCGACGCCGGTGACGATAAGGATTTGGATCTGCCCGACACGCGACCGCTCCAGGATGCTCAACTGCTGGAGGACGAGCAGCGGCGCGTCGTTCGGCGGGCGGTGGCTTCCTTGCCGGAGAAATACCGGGCCGCCATCATTCTGCGGGACATCGAGGGATTGGAGTACGACCGCATCGCCGCCATTTTGCAGCTCCCGGTGGGAACCGTCAAATCGCGAATTAATCGCGCCCGCAGCTTCCTGCGGGAAAAACTCCGCGCCTATATGCGGGAGAGAGAACCATGACATGTCATCAGGTGAGAGCGCGTTTCGATCCGAGCGACATCGCCTCGGCGGAGGTGACTCACCATCTGGCCCGCTGCGCCGATTGCCGCGCCTACGCTGAGGAGATGCGCCGCGTCTATGACCTGCTGGCCGAGTGGAAACATGAGCGCGTCGCTGTGCCCGAGGACTTTGACGATCGCCTGCGCCACCGTCTGGCCGAGCATCGGGCGATCCCCTCGGTCAGGCGCATCCTCTTCGCCGCTCCTTCGATGGCGCTAGCGGCTTCGCTCCTCGTGGCGACGGTCGCCGGCGTAATTTATTTCCGCATCTCGCAGCAGACACCGCCACAGGTATCGCCTCGTTCGAGCGAAACGGCGACGGCGAACATTCGCCCCGAGACCGGAGCACAGCCGTCCCCATCGCCTGCGCCTTCTCTTCCCTCGTTGTCCGAATCATCGCCACCGAGCGACACGTCCCCGGAGGAAACAGTGGCGGCCGCCGATTCCTTACCGCGCTCCCGTTCATCCGTGGCAGGACATCCCCGGCTGGCGATGGAATCGGCGAGCACGGGAGTCGTCCTGTTCATCCGCGATGAAGAGACCGACGAAGAGAGCATTGTTCCGATTCCCCCTGTGGTGTTTGGCTCCCGTCCTCTCTTTCCGTTGAATGTGAGCACACGACTCATCCGGGAGGAGAAACGAGGAGTGCTATGAGGAAAGGCGAGGACAGCCGGCTCACCGCCATGGTGAAGCACAGATCGTCAGGCAGCCGAGAGCGGTGGCGACTCTGGATCGTCCTTCTGCTCATCGTCTGGGGAGTACCGGCGTTTGCCGAATCCCGGAGCGCAAACCCGGCGCAACAACCGGAGGCGAGGGAGACCCCCTGGCTCGTGACGGTGATTCATCGTGCTCGTGTGAGCGATCTGGTCACGACTTTGCGTCGGCGTGGCCTTCGGGTGGCTGCCCTCGACGGTATCTCGCCGACACAGCACATCACCAACGTGACATCGGGTATTGTGATTGACCCGGCGGGACGAATTCTCGTCCGACTGGCCACCATCAGCCCGGAGGCTCGCCCGGAAGATGTCACCGTCATTACTGCCGATGGACGGACGTTTCATCCGACCCGCATCGGCTGTGACGAAACCAGCGGCTATACCGTCATCGAGGTTCCCGGCTTAGGCATCGCACCGCCGCCTTTCGCTCCGCTGCCGACACCGACCGAGGCGTTGCCGGTTCAGATCATCTCTCAGGTGCCCGATCTGACCGAGGAACACAAGGCTCTGCTGTCTTCGCTGGGCCTGGGGCGAGATGACCGGTTCGCTCTTCCTCAGCCGCCTACTGCGCCACTGAAGTCGGCTTCAGGATCATCCCCGTCCTTGCCCGGTCGAGCCGCACCCTCCCAGCCATCGAAGCTGTGGTCGCTGCGGTGGAAACTCGACTCAGCCCGGCTCGCGCAAAGGATCGTCGGCGACACGGCGGAGAAACATCCCGCCGTCATCGTCGAGGTCTCCGATGACGAATGGTCCGCCGATGGGAGCGTTGTCCTCAACGACAAGAACGAAGTCATCGGCGTCGCCGAGGAAGTGAGTCCGAGGACCTACTTTCTCAATCCCATTGCGACGCTGCGCCAGTTGGTGGAGCAACTGACCCGGCAGATGGCGAAAGCCACGACGGCCACTGCCGAGAAGATTAAAGCCCGCCTGGCCCAAAGCACTCGCAGCACGACGGCTGCCGCAGCGAATATCCTCACGCGCTTCGGCGGATGGCTGGGAATTCGCGCGACGAATCTGGCGGAAACTGATGAGGCCACACGGGCTCGATTGAGAAATCTACCTGAGAAAGCCGTCATCATCACCGATGTTGTCGCCGAAGGTCCGGCGGCCCGCGCCGGAGTGCGAACCGGTGATGTCCTGCTTTCGTTCAACGGGCAGCGCCTCTCCTCGGTGGATCATCTGGCCGAACTGATCGCCACCACGCCAATTGGCCAGGAAGTCACGCTCGATGTCTGGCGCGAGGGGACGCGGCAGGCGATTACGACCCGCATTGAGGATCGCCCCGCATCCTTTGCCGGTGCGCCCACGGAACGGGCCGAGGTACCGGTTTCTGCTCCCCCGCGGCGTCCGTCTGAGCGAACAATCTCCGCATCGGGTGACCACCGACCGTCCTCCCGCATTACGCTCACCCAGCTTGGACTCAAGGTGACCGATTTGACCGAGCAACTGGCGACGTTCTTCGGCGTGGCGGATCGCCCTGGCCCCCTCATCACGGAAGTCACTGCCGGGAGCCCGGCGGCTCGTGCCGGACTCCGAGCGGGAGACATCATCACCGCGATCAACGGCACGCACACGCCCACGCGCCGTGATCTTCTCCGGGTGTTGCGGCTCATTGAATGGCGGGACTCGACTACTCTCTCCGTTGGCCTTGTGCGCGACCGTCAGCCTCTGGTCGTCTCCCTGCGGCTGTCACGATGAGACGCCTTCCGCCTGATCGCTGATGTCACCGAGGATGCCATCGAGACGATTCTCCCGATCTCACCAACTGAGCTGTCTCCTCGCTTTCGGGCTCGTGGCAACGAGCGGCATCGTCCCGGGGGGAGTACCGCAACAGCCTCTCCTGGTGCGGGTCAATGTCAGCGCCTTCGATGCGACCGGGAAGCCACTCACTGATCTTCGACTCGAAGAGTTCACCGTCCGCGAAGCCGGACGCGAACAACCGATTCGTCGCTTCCTTCCCCCGCAGGCTCCGCTCAAGATCGTCCTGCTCATAGATACGAGCGCCAGCATGATTGAATGGCTCAGACCGGTGACCGAACAGCTTGTGGATTTCATCCTCAGCCTGGGGCCTTACGATGAGGTCTCCGTCATTTCCTTCAGCAGCAACGTCACGCTCGAGACCGACTTCACGTTCAACCCGGAGCGCTTGCAAACGGTCCTGAAGAAGCTGGAGCCAGCGCACGATCCCCGCGATGTGACCAAGCTCTACGATGCCGTGGCCATCGCCCTCGAGCGCTTGACCGAGCAGGGCCGGGCGCGTACGGCCTTGCTCCTTGTCACCGACGGCGAGGACGCCGGGAGTCGAGAGGCGAAACGGGATGAAACGCTCGATCTGGCCAGTCGAAGTTTCGTGACGATCTATCCCATCTACGCCACGCGGCGTCGGGGTGGAAAAAACGACTATCTGGAACGGTTGGCCCAAGCGACCGGGGGCGAGTGGTATCGCACCGATGCGACGCTTCCCCGTGAGCTGGGCGCGCTCGCCCGCCATCTCCGCTATCATTACGTGCTCGGTTACGCCCCGACCGTCAGCGAGAGTCCGGCGGGAAAGATTCCCATCGAGGTGCGCGCGTCCCGATCGGACGCGCGCTTGACGGCCACAACGGGTTACCGCCTTTTCATCAAGAAATAGCGCATGCGCCGTCTTCTGACATAGAATCTCTTCCGGAGGAGGTGTTCGTGGGGGAGGGAGCGTGCGCCACAGGCCGCGCGGACTTTCCGGTCTGCCAAACCACAGGCTGCAGAAGTTGCCCCACATCTCCGGTGAGGTCATGGGACGATGCGGCAATATCTCGATCTCCTCAATGAGATTTTAACGCGTGGCGTCAAACGGGCTGACCGAACGGGAGTCGGCACGCTGAGCCTCTTCGGCTATCAGATGCGGTTCGATCTGAACCAGGGCTTCCCCTTGCTGACGACGAAGAAACTCCACCTCCCTTCGATCATCAACGAGCTGCTGTGGTTTCTTCACGGCGAAACGAACAATCGCTGGCTGGAGAGTCGCGGCGTAACCATCTGGCGAGAGTGGGCGCGGGAGGATGGAGCTTTGGGGCCGATCTATGGCAAGCAGTGGCGGCGCTGGGAACAGATCGAGTTCGTCGTCCCCACGGTCTTCGAGTCGCCGCCGATCACTCTCCGGGATGGGCTCGTGGCCGGCGTCGGCTACGGTTTGCAGCGGCGCGACGAATCCGAGTGGACGCGGCATCTCTACGAGGTCTGGAGCCAGATGCTCCATCGCTGCTACGATCCCTCCTGGCCCGACTATCCCGAGTACGGTGGACGCGGCATATTCGTGGATGAGCGGTGGCACGACTTCAACAATTTTCTCGCCGACGCGCCGCAGCTCCCCAATGGGCTGCTTAAGCGGGAGTTTCCTGACGAGTACGAACTGGATGTCGAATACTACGCAACCAACAAGTACGGTCCCAAGACCTGCCTCTGGCTGAGCAAACAGGAGCGAGTCCTTAATGCCGGTCCGGCGATCCTGGCCGAGAGCCCCTGGGGGGAGCGCATCGTGACCTTGAACGTGGCCGGATTGTGCCGGGACTACGGCCTTGATCAACAGGCGGTGGAGGGCTGCCTTCGGGGAGAGAGCGAGACTCATCAGGGGTGGAGATTCACATCGGTGGAAACGGCGTCGGGACTGCGACCTCGCCTGCGCATCCGCGATCAGATCAAAGAAGCCGTCGCTCTCATCAAGCACGCGCCCACGTCGCGCCGGATCATCGTCAGCGCCTGGAACGTCTCGGAACTCGAACGCATGAGCCTGCCTCCTTGCCATCTTCTCTTTCAGTTTTATGTCTCCGAGGGACGCCTGTCGTGCCAGGTCTACCAGCGCAGTGCCGATGTGTTTCTCGGTGTTCCCTTCAACATCGCCTCCTATGCGCTGCTTACGATGATGATGGCTCAGGTATGCCACCTGCAGCCGGGGGAGCTGATTCTCACCCTTGGCGATGCCCACCTCTATCTGAACCATCTCGAACAGGCACGATTGCAGCTCAGTCGGCAACCCCGACCGCTGCCCCGGATGTTGCTCAATCCCGAGGTGCGATCGCTCGACGACTTTCGCTACGAGGATTTCACCCCGATCGGCTACGACCCCCATCCTCCGATCAAAGCTCCCGTGGCGGTATGACGATCTCGATCATCGTCGCCATGTCGTTAAATCGCGTCATCGGACGCGACAATCGCCTGCCGTGGAAGTTGCCGGCGGATCTCCGGCGATTCAAACGCCTGACGATGGGACATTGCCTGATTATGGGACGCAAGACCTATGAATCCATCGGGCGGCCTCTTCCCGGGCGAACGATCATCGTCCTCACGCGCCAATCCGATTACGCGCCGCCGGGCGTTGTCGTCGCCCACACATTGGATGAGGCGCTGGCGCTGGCTTTCGGGGACGAAGTCTTCATCGCCGGAGGCGCCGAGATCTACCGGCAAACGCTACCGCTTGCCGACCGTCTTTATCTCACCCTGATCGAGCAGGAGGTCACCGGCGACGCCTTCTTCCCTCCCCTGAACGAGGCTGACTGGCAGCTCATCAGCCAGGAGCATTACGATGCCGACGAGGAGAATCCTTACCCTCATCGCTTCCTCGTCTACGAACGGAAACGCGAGGAGCCCGCGAAACTCGTTCGTTCCACCGGGACCGGCTGATCCTCCTGAATTCTCAACGCCGTTTGGGGATGAGTTTAATCTCGAAGAGCTTGGGCCAGAGCTTGCCGGTGACAAACAGGCGATCTCCGGCAGCGTCGTAGGCAATGCCGTTGAGGACGTCCACCGGCGGACGGCGATCCTCCTCCGTCAACAAGCCCGCCAGATGGATCCACGCCAGAACCCGTCCCGTCTTGGGGGAGATTCGAGCGACTCGCTCGGTCAACCAGACGTTGGCGTAGATCTCGCCCTTGACGAATTCCAGTTCGTTGAGAGAGGAGACGGGAACGCCTCGATCACGGACGACCAGGCGCTTGACTTCCTTAAACGTCTCCGGATCGAGGAAGCGCAATGTCGCCGTCCCATCGCTCATAATCAGATGCTGACCATCATGAGTGAGCCCCCAGCCCTCGGTCCGGTAGGTGAACTGGCGCAGCGGCTGGAAGCTTTCCTTGTCATAGACCCAGCCGACTTGCTCGCGCCAGGTCAATTGAATGAGCGTGTCTTTCCACAGCGTGAGACCTTCGCCGAAATAGTTCTCAGGAAGCCGATAGAGCTTGAGGACTTTTCCCGTCTCCAGTTCCACCTGACGCAGACTCGATTGCCCGTAAAGACCGGTGCTTTCGTAGAGCACGCCGTTGTCATAGACAAGCCCCTGGGTGAAGGCCGTGCGATCATGAGGATAGACGTTGACGATCTGATAGGTGTAAATCAGCGTCGGCGAGAGCGTCAGAGTCTGCGTCCGCGGCGCAAAACCCGCTATCCCTTCAGCTCCGAGCAGAATCAGAACGACACCGAGGCAGCGAGCCATGATCGTCTCTTCCTCACCTGAGGGGGAAAAGTCCAAGCCGCGAACCCATTTCGGCGATGATGATGAGGCCGAGGCCGATGCTCGTGCCGCTCGCCAGCGTGCGAATCACCAGGTTGGCGCGTTCGAACCGTCGGGCCGTGTAAGCAAACGGCGAGCCGATGAGCGTACTCATCGCCATCATCCCGACAATCGAACCGAGACCGAACAGGGCGAGATAAAAAAGGCCATGAAGGACCGACGGCATCGCCGACAGAACCAGCACGGTCAGAGCGGCGCTGCCAGCCAGCCCGTGAACCATGCCCACAAAAAGTGGCCTATAAACCCCGAAATCGGGATGGGCGTGCGCGTGATCGGGGCGGTGCTTGTGCGAGTGAAGGTGGGTATGCCAGTACCCGTCGTGCTCATGGCGATGGAGGTGAACCTTCTCCCGCATGAGGGAAACGGCCACGGCCAGACCTAATACGACGAGCATGAAGCCAACGATAAGCTCCAGGCTGTGGGCGAGCGCCGGTGGCACCGTCACCTTGAAACCGAGTACGACCAAACCGACCACTGCCAGGGTGATCGTGTGACCGATGCCCCAGAAGATTCCCGCCAGTGAGGACCGCCAGAGGCTCTTGTGCTCGGCGACGATCGTCGAGACCGCCACAAGGTGATCGGGATCCAGCGCATGTTTGATCCCGAAAAGGAACCCCGCCGCCAGGCTAAGCGTCAGAGGGGCTGCGTCCGTCACGGGTCCGTCTCCTCGGGCTTCGACTGAGCGGCCCGCGTCGCCACTTTGACGCGAGCCGGCCGCAACAATCGGTCTCCGATCATGTAGCCGGGCTGGTACTCGTCAATGACGGTGTTCTCCTCGTGATCGTCCCGCTCTTCGGTGGAGATCGCCTCATGGCGCGTCGGATCGAACGGCTTGCCGATAGTTTCGATCCGTCGGACGC
>DATLZR010000127.1 GCA_035573895.1 Blastocatellia bacterium
GCCAGTTCCGCCGGTAACGCTTCGCCCGCCGAAACGCACAGCCGCAGCGAATGCGTATCGAGCGCGTTTCCCTCTCGGTGGAAGTCGAGCAGCATCTTGTAGGTCACCGGCACGCCAAAAAAGAGCGTCGGATGGTAGCGAGAGAAGATATGCTGAATGACCGGTGGCGTCGGTTTTTCCCTGCAGAGGATAACCGAGGCCTTACAGGCCAGCGGCGCTGAGAGGCTGTTGCCCAACCCATAGGCAAAAGGTAAGCGCGAGGCGGAGAAGATTCGATCCTCAGGGCGAACGTCGAGAACCTGACGAATATAGGTCTCGACCGTGTAAGGGATATCGCTGTGGGTGTGAATGGCCCCTTTGGGTTGGCCCGTGCTGCCGGAGGTGTAGAGGAGAAAGGCCGGGGTTTCCGAATCAACCGGGGAAGGATACGGCTGAGGGAGCGGACCAGTGGAAGCTGTCGCCAAATCACCGACGTGTTTATCAGCGAGAGGCTCCGGCACTCCTCCGCCCTGGCGATTCACAACGAGAATCCACTGCAGGGCGTCGAGCCGAGCAAGCCTCGGTCCGAGGCTTTCCATGAGAGCCCATTCCACGACGAGCCCTCGCGCCCCACAATCGGAGAGGATGAAGGTGATCTCGTCCTGACCGAGTGCCGGATTGAGGGGAACAGCGATAGCCCCGAGGGAGCAGATGGCCAGGAAGCTGTAGATGAACTCAGGCGAGTCCCAGAGTAAGAGGCCCACCCGCTCGCCCGGCTCCAGACCCGCCGCGACGAATTTCGCTGCCGTCTGGCGTGATCGCTCGCCAACCTCTCTGTGGCTGATCACCTCATCGCCATAATAAAGAGCCGGTTGCTCCGATGTCTCTCGGAAAAAATAATCAAAAAGGTTTTCCGTCCCCGACATTGAGATCGCTCCCTGATTTTCTTTTCAGCGCAATGGCCTTCCGACCGGCCAGCTCCAGGATAAAAAGATCCCTCCGGGCCCGAAAGCCCCTGGCAACAGATCGAGGAGGATCGCTCCGAGCGGGACGCTCGGTCAGCGCCGTCAACGGGAAAGACGTCCGAGTGGCTCCTTTCATTGCCTTCCTCCGAGGCGTGTATTATCTTCCAGGGCCCGCTCTCCAAGCAACCGAGACGTAACCGGGGGAGCGATCTGCTCGTATATGCCGATGCGCACGTGGTGGAAGCCGCATGCCTCGGAGAAAATAACGTAAGGAGGGATGACGAGTCATGAGAAGGGGCAAAACTCTACTCATCCGGGTGATCACGCGCTCGTGGCGGAGAACTGCCCGAAAGGTGATCCTCTCTCTCATATCCATCATCGTGGTGGTGGGTCAGACTCCTCTGACGCCCGCCACACAAAAAGCGAGAACGGCAAAGGAGACGGCGAAGCCCGCCTCCACCGAGCAAAAACAAGACGAAGGATATACGGCAAAAATTCGTGAGTATACGACCGAACCCTTCTTCCTCACGGAGCTGGTGGATCATCTCCCCGCGTCCGATACCGTGCCCACACCGGAGAAGGTCCTCGGCTATGTCATCGGGACGCCCAACAAATTGACCTACACCAAGGACATCTATCGCTACATGCGCGAGCTGGAAAAAGCCACGCCGCGCGTGAAGGTCTTCACCATCGGCTACTCGGAGGAAGGCCGCGAGACGATTCTCGTCGCCATCTCCGACGAAGCCAATATGAAGAAGCTCGACCGCTACAAAGAAATCACGGCCAAGCTGGCCGATCCTCGAAAAATCAGCGAAGCCGAGGCCAAACAGCTCATCGCCGAAGGGCTCCCGTTCTATTGGGCTTCCGGGAGCATTCATTCGCCGGAGACAGGGTCCCCGGAGATGCTCATGGAGCTGGCCTATCGGCTGGCAGTGGAAGAAACGCCGTTCATCCAGGAGATCCGCAAGAACTCGATTGTTCTCATCACCCCGGTGGTGGAGGTGGACGGTCGGGATCGCCAGGTTGACCTTTACAACTATCGCAAGGCGAATCCGGGCAAACCGGCTCCCAACCTCATCTATTGGGGTAAGTATGTCGCCCACGACAACAATCGTGACATGATGTCCATGGCGCTGGAGCTGAGCCGCATCATGATGCGCACATTCCTGGAGTGGCACCCTCAGGTTCTTCACGATCTCCATGAATCAGTGCCCTTCCTGTACACCTCGACCGGCACCGGGCCCTACAATGCCTGGCTCGACCCGATAGTGATTAATGAGTGGCACTTGCTCGCCTATCATGAGATCGAAGAGATGACCAAGCGCGGGGTGCCGGGAGTTTGGACGCACGGTTTCTACGATGGCTGGGCACCGAACTACATGTTTTATGTGGCCAACGGTCACAACTCGATCGGGCGCTTCTATGAGACTTTCGGCGGACGCGGCGCCGACACCGGGGAACGAACTGTCCCGGCCAATCAAACGACGCGCACCTGGTATCGTCCGAATCCACCGCTGCCGCGCGTGCGCTGGTCCATCCGCAACAACATCAACCTCCAGCAGAGCGCCCTGCTTCTGGCCATGAACTTCGTGGCCAGGAACCGGCAGCGATTCCTGGAGAATTTCTACCTCAAGAGCAAACGCGCCGTCGCCAAAGCGACGAACGAGGGTCCCGCCGCCTGGGTGATCCCGGCGGATGATCCCCGCCCGGTCGAATGCGCTGAACTGGTGAACCTGCTCCAGCTTCAGGGAGTGGAAGTGCACAAAGCCGATCAAGAAATTGAGGTGACGGTGAGAGAAGGCCGCGAGGAAAAGAAGCGAAAGTTTCCCGCTGGAAGTTACATCATCCGCATGGATCAACCCTACAGTCGCATGGCTGATATGCTGCTCGACACGCAGTATTTCAACGTCTCCGATCCGCGCCCCTATGATGATACCGGCTGGTCGCTCGGAGCACTGAAGAACGTTACCACCGTGCGCGTCACCGACACCTCGATTTTGAAAGCGCCGATGACGCTGCTCCGCGGCAAGGCGGTCGTACAGGGCAAAATCCTGGGCGCGGCAGGGACGGCGGGCTTTATCATCAATCACAACACCGATAACACGCTGGCCACCTTCCGTTTCCGACTCAAAGACGTAACCATGTATGCCGCTGAAGAGCCGTTCAAAGCTCTGGATCGAGATTTCGCCGCCGGATCCTTCATCATCAAGACCGAAGGGAATCCGCCCGATCTGCGCGCGAGAATCGAACAAGCCGCTCAGGAATTGGGACTGACCGTCTATGCCGTTGACGAGTTGCCGAAAGTCCCCATGCACCCGCTGGCCGTTCCGAGAATCGCGCTGGTTCACACCTGGACGAATACCCAGGATGAAGGATGGTTCCGCATCGCCTTTGATCGGCTCCAGATTCCCTACGACTACATCTCGGTTCACGTCATCCGCGATACACCCAACCTGCGAGACAAATACGACGTGATCATCCTCGGCCCGGTCAGAGGGACGGCTCAGTCCATCGTCAACGGGATTCCGAAACGCGGAGACCCGATCCCCTGGAAAAAGAGCGATCTCACTCCGAATATCGGAACATCGCCCGATCAGACCGATGACATTCGCGGAGGGATCGAACTCGAGGGCATGGTCAATCTCAAACGATTTATCGAGCAGGGCGGGTTGTTCGTCACCATCGCCGGGAATGCTTCAGTGCCCATTGACTATGGTCTGATTCAGGGCGTCTCCATCGTTCAAACGCGCGAGTTGCAGGCGCGCGGGAGCGTCTTCAACACGGTTGTGGCTGATCGGCGAAGTCCCATCGCCTACGGTTACGGTGACAGGCTCGCCGTCTACTTCAACCAGGCCCCGGTCTTCCAGGTGAGCGCAACAGGGGGGATCGGCTTTGGCGGAGGAGGTGGAGGTGGCGCCGGCCAGGTTCAGCAGCCGGAGTCTCGACCAAGTGGACGCGGCTCCCTGACCGATCCCGATATTCCGCAGGGTCGGCCCTTCATACAACCACAGTCTCCTCCTCCGGTGCGTCCGGGCGAGGAGCCGCCGATCCCCGAAGAAGTGCGGGAATTCGCCGGCAACCTCATTCCGCCGCCCGAAGAGCGTCCTCGCGTCATTCTTCGCTTTGCCGATGAGCGCAATCTGCTGGTAGCCGGAATGCTCGCCGGAGGGCGCGAGCTGGCCAACCGTCCGGCGGTCATTGACGTTCCCGTCGGCAAGGGCCATGTCCTCCTTTTCGCCAACAATCCCATGTGGCGACAGCAAACGCAGGGAAGTTTCTTCCTCCTGTTCAACGCCATGCTCAACTACAACTATCTCCACGTGGGGCGACCGACAGGACGGCGGGCTGCTCCTGCCGAAAGCGAAGAGGACGACCTCCTTGCGGAAATCCATTAAAAGCGGAGCGCTGACGTTCGCGCTCTGACCTATCGTCATGCACGCCGGGGGAAAGCCCGCGCGGCTTTCCCCCGCTGATGGTCCGTCCCGCAAATCACTCCCGCTTATCCGAGTCCCACTGCGTCATCGGGTGCGTTGTCCACACCATTGCCGGGAAGTCTCAGGATCAAACCATTCGTGGGCGGGTAGCGTCCCGGTCAAATTCGGTGGCGTGCTGATGGCATAAAAGGAAACATCAGCAGGAGAGAACATATGAGCCTGGCCGTGAAAGTCACTGGACCGGAGGGCGAGGAGACATTGCCCGTCTTCCTGCCGCGCATCCCCGGCTTCTGGATGAATGTGGAGCCTCTTGCCGGATGAGTTGAGTCGCTTAGAGCAGATTCTGATCCATTCGTGCCCGCGCCGCCCCGACCGCACCAAAAGTGAGAGATCCCGACAGGATGAAAAGAACGCCAGGAACCAATGAGGAGCGTCTGTGCGGACCGAGCCATCCCGGTGTTCACACTTTCCGTCTTCGGAACGTCAAATTTATTGTGCTCCCTCGTCTGGAGAGATAGCGGACTCTTTTCGAGCTGAGCAGCTCTCGTGCTACAATTGCGCCGCGAGGTGACAGGACAATGAACGTTGTTCGGGGAGATGTCGGATGGATCGAGGTGATCTGTGGGGGGATGTTCAGCGGCAAGAGCGAGGAGCTGATTCGCCGGCTCCGGCGCGCGCAAATTGCCCGCCAACGAGTCCAGGTCTTCAAACCGGCCATTGACTCGCGCTATAGCGACTCGGAAATCGTGTCCCACAGCCAGTGGCGGATCGAAGCTGAGGTCGTCAACTCGGCGCGGGAGATTCTGGAGCGCGTGCGCGAAGACACGGAAGTCGTGGGGATTGATGAGGGGCAGTTTTTCGATCTCGATCTGGTGGACGTGTGCACGACCCTGGCGAATTCGGGCAAGCGGGTGATCGTGGCCGGACTGGAACAGGATTATCTGGGGAAGCCGTTTGAACCGATGCCCCAGCTTCTCGCCGTCGCCGAGTACGTTACCAAGACGTTGGCCATCTGCGTCCGTTGTGGTAATCCGGCCAATTTCTCCCAGCGACTTGTGCCGAGCACGGAGCGCGTCCTCGTCGGAGCGTCGGGCATCTATGAACCGCGCTGCCGGAAATGTTTCGTTCCGGGGATCGCTCAGAACGAGGATGCCGCAAGGGCCAGCTCGTGAGCCCAAACGATCATGGCGGGCTTCCTGTCTCCCAGCGTGTGGCTGAAAATTGCCAGCAAGATTGGCGAGCTGATCGTCATTATCCTCGTGGCGCGAGTGACTCTGGTCGTGGCCGAGCGCATTCTGCACCGGGTCGTTCATCACTCCCGCCGATTTTCCCCGCGGGCAGCTGAGCGTCGCGCCCTGACGTTGATCGCCATGGTGCGGAGTCTCCTCAAGTACCTCATCATCATCGTAACCTTTCTCATCATCCTGGGGCGGCTGGGGGTCTCGACTGCTTCGTTGATCACCGGAAGCGCCATTGCCGGGTTGGCCATCACCTTCGGGGCGCAGCATGTCATCCGCGACCTCTTCAGCGGTATTGCTCTGCTTATCGAGGATGCGTTCTCCATCGGCGATCGCGTGACCGTCGCCGGCGTCACAGGCGAGGTCATCGAGATGGGACTCCGGATGGTGAAGCTGCGCGGAGATAACGGCGTGCTTCACTTCGTCCCCTACGGGGCCATCCAGGCGGTGAGCAACCACACGCGTATGCTCGGCGCGACGACCACGGGCATGGAATCGAAGGTTGCGGTGGAATCGGTTGCACCCGCACCAGCGGAACCGGAGGACATGTTGTGAGAGACCACGCGTGGACGCGAAACCGGATGCTCGCTCTCGTGATCGTCGGTGCCCTCGCCGGGGTGATGATCTACGCGCTCTGGCGTCTGTCCCAATCACTTCAGCGCGAGCAGGCCCTCGGTGTGGGAAGCCCTTTCCCGGTCATCACCGTCGAGCCGTTGACCGGCGATAAGGAGACCATGCGCCTGCCGGCGGGGAAGAAAACTCTCATCGTCTTCTTTCGCTGGAACTGTCCTCATTGCGTGAGCGAGCTTGTCCGACTCGACCGCGCCTGCCGTCAAATTCCCCCAGCGAAACTCGACTGCGTGGCTCTCGCCTTCGATAGCGAAAGGGAAACAAGGGCCTGGTGGCTGCAAAGCGGATTACAGATGGAGGGGGCGTTCGTGCGCGATCCGGAGTTCATACGTCGCTCTCTGGATTGGTTGACGGCCGTTCCCCTCGTCTTCCTCGTGGACGAGAGAGGGATCATCACCTACAAGCGCGCGGGCGAACGAAGCGAGGAGTATGATGGGAAACTGCTGCGTGACTTCGCGCACAGGTGATCGAGGGGATAGGCGCCGGAGGTCAAAGATGATCCCGACGAGGAGACGCCGATCCGACTCCTTTGCCCGACGCGCACGACAGTGGCTCTCTCCGAGCGACGTGCCCAATTACCCGATGAGGGAGCGAACGGGATGAACAATACCCACCCCGTGAGTAAACCACGACGGCAGATTCTCGCGCAGGCATTGTTTCACCCTCGCGCTCTCGCTGTGACTCTTGAGAGCGATCCCCGCTGGGGATACCCCGCCGCACTCATCATCCTGACGACGGTCGTCCTCGATCTGCTCGCCTTGCCGCTTTTTCTTCGCGCCCTCCCTCAAATGGCTCCATCCGGCCTGAGTCCGGAAATGGTCGCGGAACTGGTCGAGCGGTCGCGCATTCTCAAACCCACGCAAATTCTCCTGTCGCCGTTCGGTCTTCTGGCGAAGTGGGCGATCACGGCGTTCCTCCTCCGCCTCATGGCCACGCTCATGAACCGACCTGTTCATTTCAGGAAGCTCCTGGCGCTCGTCGTTTACGCCAATGTGGTTCATCTTCTGGAAACGGTCACTAAAAACCTCCTTCTCTGGTCGGGTTATGTGGCGACGGGGGCGATTGATCTCAATCCTCCGGTGGGCGTGGATGCGCTGGTTCATCCGTCGGGGGTGGTCGGTTCAACGCTCCTCCGATACGCCAACCCCTTCGAGGTCTGGTTTCTCGCGGTGTTGATTCGAGGAGTCGCCTCTCTGGCGGGCACAACTTCGGTGCGGGGAACTGCGATCGTGCTCCCCACCTGGGGATTCTGGCTGGCGGCTGATCTGGCCCTGGCCCTGGTGAGAGAAATTCTCACGCGACAGCTCGGCATCTGAGCCCGTTCTGAGAATTACTGCCGGTCACCGAAGGTTCAACGAATCGGCGTCACCCGTACTCATCGGCGGAGGGTGGTCACAGGTTCCGTCTGTCCCCACGGTGACACGATCACTCATTCCCGAAATCAGGCGAGGGGATGGGGACGAACTGCCGAAGGGATCGGATCAGTACTTTTCTCCCGGATGCAGGAGCTTGGTGCGAAGCTTGACTTTAGGATCGTTGGGGATGAGCAGGATTCGCCGTGTGTTGAGCGGATTGATGCCCTGGGGCTTGTAGACGAGCTGATACCAGCGGTCGCTCACTTCTTCGAGAATCTCGCGGGCGGCGCGGGCCTCTTCTTTGATCGGGTAGATCTTCCCGCCCGTTCGTTCGGTGAGCAGGCGCAGCGCCTCTTCGGGCTTGAGGGCCTTGCGTCGCGCAGCACCCCGGGTGCGATCCTCAAGCTGGAGCGCATAGACGACGACGTTCTCCCGGGCGAGGTGTGCCAGAACATCCTCGGCAGGCATGACGCTCTCCCGGTCAAATCCATCGGAGACCAAAATGATGATCCGTTTAGAGTGGCCGACCTGCTGACGAAGCGCGTCATCGAGCGTCGCTTGCAGGGCATCCCACATCTTCGGCGAGCGTTCCTTTTTGAAGCGAGTGGCCGCCAGCTCCAGTTTGGTGCGATCGGCGGTGAAGTCTTCGAATACCTCAGCCGTTTCGTTGTAGCCGACGAGCATCATTTCGTCGCCCTCGTAGAGGCTGGCAGCGAAGTCCTTCACAATCTGCAGCACACGCTCCCCATCGAGCTTGAGCGATTCCGAGCTGTCAATCAGCAGGACGATCCGCGCCGCGGAGTAATCGGGTGTGAGCGATTCGATCTGCTGGGGAATGCCGGCGTCGTAGAGTTCGACCCTATCGCGTGTGAGCTGGAAATCTTTCCCCCCGGGTGCTTGCTCGACGATGACGTTCACAATGACCGATGCGCCCGAGCGCTCAAGGGGCGACCGGCGGCCGGCTTGCGGGACGGCCGCCCACACTTCTGCGGCAAGGATCACCGGGATCAGGGTCGCGAGCAAAATCTTCCCCGGCTCAGACAGCATTTCCTCCTCTGCGGGAAGAACTCGCTGCCGTCGCGGTATCATGAGTAATACCTCGTCGGTTCCGGAAGTATGCGCACGCCAGCTCCAGAACCGCTGACTCCATGGTTTCCTGGACGGGCCCTCGCTGGCCTCGTCACCGGAAACAGACGTGACCAGGTCCGAAGACTACTCAGTGGTGCTGCCTTTACCTGATGAAGAGCCGTTGCTTTTGCTGCGGGAGGAATCCGATCCTGAATCGCTTGTGTCAGAGCGGCCTTTGCGAGCGTAGTCGGTGACGTACCAGCCGGACCCCTTGAAGACAAAGCTGCTGGCTGAAATCAACTTCTCCAGCCGACCGCCACATTTTTTGCACCGAACGAGCGCTTTGTCGTTCATGCGCTGCAAGACTTCAAGGCGATCACCGCATCGGCCACACAGGTATTCATAGATCGGCATGGCACCACCTCCTGAAACATCTGTGACTTTGAGACGGGACATTGTAGCAGACCAATTTTCGCCGGCTCAAGGCTCAGGCGGAGACGCGGATTCGCCCGCGGAGGACGCCGCAGCACCCCGCTCACTCCGAGGCTCCGCGAGCGAGCGCCCACGCGAGCAAGGGAGGCGTGAGCAGCGTCGTGGCCATGACCATGATGACGGCAGCAGAAAACGTCGAGACAGTCACCACCGGCTCTCCATTGAGTCGCAGGGTCATGCCGATGCTGGCAAAAATAAGCCCGACCTCTCCTCGGGGGATCATCCCCAGGCCGATGGCCAATCGGTTCAACCCTCGCTCCACCACAGCCAATCCGCACACCTGCTTGCCCAGAATAGCCGCCAGGGTCAACAAGGCAGCAAATCCCAGGATGTTGAGCTGTCCGAGCGCGGCCAGATCAACCCGAATCCCCATTAAGACGAAGAACATCGGCACGAGCACCGTGGTGAGAGGTCGCAGCAGCTCTTCAATCGTGTGCTCACCACGATCGAGAAAGTCCCGATAGTGGACGGGATCCAGAATCAATCCTGCCGCAAATGCTCCCACAATGGTGGCCAGCCCGATGGCATGGGCCAGGTAGGCGAGCGTGAAGCAGAAGACGAGACTCGTCACGAGCAACATCCCATGCACCCGCAACCGGGATGCCACACCGAACAATTTCGGCGAAAGATAAAGTCCAGTGATCACAGCTCCCGCGAGGAACAGCACTGCCTTGGCGATGATCCAGGCGACACCACTCAGGGGCAATCCGCCACTGCCGCGATTGGCCGCCAGGATCATTCCACTGACCACCGCGAGAACGAGCAGCCCCAGGACGTCATCAATGACCGCCGCTCCCAGGATGATGCGGGCCTCTTTGGTCCTCACCTTCCCCAGGTCGCGTAAGACTCGCGCGGTGATCCCGACACTCGTCGCGCACAGCACCGCCCCGATGTAGATATGAACAAGCCGCCCTTCGTGAGGAAGGAACCAGGCGGCGACGCCCCAGCCCAGCACCATCGGAGCGATGACGCCCGCCGTGGCCACAAGCAGTGACGACAGACCCACCCTGATCATCTCCTTCACATTCGACTCCAGCCCCACTTCAAACAGCAAGAGGATCACTCCGATTTCCGCCAGAACAGCAATCACCTCCTCAGTTTTCAAAAAGTCCAACCCGTGGAAGCCGAAGAGACCGAGATTGCCGATGATCACTCCGGCAATCAATTCACCGAGCACGGCGGGCTGACGAAGGCGCTCAAAGAGTTCGCCTCCCAGCTTGGCGGCTACCAGAATCACGATAATCGAAATGAGAACGGACGCGATCGCCTCCCCGTGATTCTCCCCGGGGTCCGCCGCGAGAGCGACCGTCGGAATCAACAGGCTCAAAGACAAAAGTCCGAATTGCGCCGGAAGTTTTCCCATAAGGGCATAGAATCTACAAGAAAGGGGATGACTTTGCTACCGTCGAACTCCGGCAGAAAGAGGCGTCGGGCTCTTCGCGCAACCGTGATCCCGCACACCAGCGGAGGAATCTCACGCTCTGAGTTTTCTCCGCCACTGCTGGACAGATGCCGAGGAGTCAGGTACTATCGTTTCGGCCATGAGTGAGAGAGGGCGCGAAATGGAGACCCCTTATGCCGATCGCCTGAACAGAAGCGACTTCCGGAGACCCGGATCACAGGCAACACAGGCCGTCAATGATCGGCCCTCCTTCACAAGACGAATGTCGAAGCCGATCGCAATGATCCCGTTGCCGCACCGGCATGAGAATTCCGCCCACACCCGCGCCGCGACCGCCGCCGGCATGGAGCGGGGCGTCTGGCCGTCAGAACATGATAAGAACAGATGGCGCGTCTGTGATCCTTCCCCGGGAAAGTTACTCGTGGAGCGGAAGGTCGCGCGGACATTTCCGTCGGCGAAAGGACACAGGCTCGAAACTCGGCATCACGCAGGAGGACGATTGTGTTGAAGAAGAAGTTGAGAATTGGGCTCATCGAACTTCCCGCCACCGTGGATGGTCGGCTCAATGGCAAGCTGGCCAGAGATGTCTATTCTCTTTTTCGATTCCCGGCCCGAGGGATTCCGATTTTGACCGGTATCGTGCAGCAGGCGGGCTATACGAATCTCGTCGTGATCAATCCGAAATACCGCAATCGAGAGGGACGCCTCACGGCGGCGGACTTTCAGGCACTGGCCGCGTGCGACGTCGTCGGTATTTCCGCGATCACGCGAACGGCCCCGCAATCGTACGAACTGGCCGATGAACTCAAGCGCGTCAATCCCCGGATCAAAATCATCTTCGGGGGGCCGCATACCACAACGTTGCCGGAGGAAGCCCTTCAGCACGGTGACCTCGTGGTGCTGCACGAGGGCGATCACACGATCCGCGACGTCATGGACCGACTCGAGGATAGCCTCGATATGCCGGAACTGTCGGATGTTCCCGGTCTCGTCTTCAAGACGCCGGAGGGCGAGATCGTGCGCACGGCCGACCGTCCGTTCCTCACGCCGGAGGAATTATCGGCGTTACCCTTCCCCGTCTTCGCTCCCGAAGAGCTACGGGCCATCAGCCACAACGTCATTACCACCTCGCGCGGCTGCCCGTACCAGTGCGAGTTCTGCGACGTCATCGTCAACTTTGGCGGTCAGTTTCGCTTCATGGATGACGACCGCGTGATCGAACTGATCAAGTACGTCACCGGCCTCAAACCGACGCCGCTCTTTTTCGGCGATGACATTTTCACCGCCAACAAGAAGCGAACCCAGCGCCTGCTGGAGCGCATTCTCCGCGAGGGGATCAGGATGCCGCGTTGGGCGCATCAGGATCGGGTCGAATCGGCCCGGGATATGGAGGTGCTCTGGCTCAAGAAGCGGGCCAACTGCAACTACGTCATGATCGGATTGGAGTCGGTCAACCCCGACACGCTCAAGCTCTACAACAAACATGCGACGGTGGAGAAAAATCGGCTGGCCGTCGAGGCCTATCACCGCGTGGGCATCAAGGTTCATGGGATGTTCGTCCTCGGCTCCGATGCCGATACGCCGGAAACGATTCGCCAGACGCTCGAATGGGCCAAGAAGATGAAGCTCGAAACCGCACAATTTTTCGCCCTCACGGCGG
>DATLZR010000128.1 GCA_035573895.1 Blastocatellia bacterium
GATGGCCGGCAATCGCTTCCACCGCCACAAATCCCTCGTGCGTGGCTTTGTGCGCCAGCATAGGTTCGCCGGCGACATCGCCGATGGCAAAGATGTGCGGCTCGCTGGTTCGCCGCTGTCCGTCCACTTTAATGAACCCTCGCGCATCCACTTCGACGCGCGTGCTCTCCAGCCCTAATCCTGACGAATTCGGCTTGCGACCGACTGCCACGAGAACCCTGTCGAACACCTGTTCGGGCTGAGCGACATCGGGACCCTGAAGGCGAACCCGAATGCCCGCTCGATCTTCGGTCATCTCCAGGACGGTCGTGTTAACGAGGATCGCCGCGAAGAGTTTCTCCAGCCGTTTCTGAAGGATTGAGACGAGATCGCGATCAACGCCGGGCAACAGTCCCGGCATCATTTCGACGACAGTGACGCGGCTGCCCAGGGTCGCATAGACGCTGCCCAGTTCCAGACCGATATAACCGCCGCCGATGACCAATAACGTCTCAGGAATGTCGGGGAGTTCGAGCGCCGTCGTCGAATCCATCACGCGAGGTGACTCCAATGAGAGCGCCGGAATGGTTGCCGGTCGGGACCCGGTAGCAATGATCACATGTTCAAGCGACAGTCGTTCCGAGCCGCCATCCTTTTTCTCAACCGTGAGCGTCCGCGAATCGAGGAATTTCGCCCGCCCGCGAATATAGTTCACCTTCCGCTGTCGGGATAGTTGTCCCAGGCCGGAGGTCAACCTGGCGACGACGCTCTCTTTCCAGGCTCGCAGCCTATCAAGATCAACTGTCGGCTCACCGAACGTCACCCCCCATTGAGCCGCTTCGCGCGCGTCGGTGATAACCTTGGCCACATGCAGCAAAGCCTTGGACGGGATACATCCGCGATAAAGACAGACGCCACCGGGATTCTGCTCTTCGTCAATCAGCGTCACATCCATTCCCATGTCGGCGGCGTAAAAGGCGGCGGCATAGCCTCCCGGTCCTCCGCCGATAATCGTCACCCGCCGATTGTTCATCAGTGCACTCATCATCCCTCCTTCGACGAGTCAGTGCTGATGCACAGGGATCATCTCACTCATCCATGTCAGCCGTGTTCATCCGTTCAGATCATTCGGATGGATGCGGGATGTCCTCCGCATCATCTTCCGGGGACTGTGATGGTGATCATCCTCCTCAGGTGCTCTCCTATCCCGTGCATCACTCCTGTAGACGCAACAGCATCGAGCCTGCTCCTTGTACTTGTTTTCCACGCAGGCCGATCCCGCTGACGCGAGATATGCCCTTCTGTTGTAAAGCACCCACGCGTAAGTGATGCCGAAAAATAACGGATCGCCGAAAAAATGGCAAGCACGCCTCCCGTTGTAACCATTGCGACTTTGGGACCAAAAATCTCGGCCAGTATTCTGGGTTTCAAGTCCGTCGGAATTTCCGAGTCCGTCGAGTCTCACTGTCCCTCGCGGCCTAGAAGGCACCGAGCGGACAAAGAAAAACGGTCAGGAGTCACGCAGCCGGTTCAACCGCTGAGATGTGTGAAACGGACGCCGTTGTTCTTCTCTCCTGTGGGCGGCCCGCTCTCGCGGCCCCGGGGTCTGACAACCCCCTTGCAGTTTTCAGACTGGAAAAGTCCGCGCTCTCCCATTCCCCCTGGATCGTAGCTTCGCGCTCCCTTGCCTTCTGACGAACGCCGATGCCCAAAATATCGGGCGAGTTTCAGACACCACGGTTCGGATGATCTCATGAACCCCTTATGCCCTCTCGACAACGGCGTAAGTCCAAAGAATCGCTGGCGACCCGACTGCCGTCCTATAGCAATTTTTCAATTGTCTGCACCGGGAGGCGCTCGCATTCTGCGGGCGGAGGCACGCTGAAGCGATCGCTCGATGAAAATGTCCGGCTCAATTTCGGTTGGAGAGTGGCCTTCTATAATGTCTCCCGCGAGATAACCTCGCCGTTTTGCCGTACTCTTCGATCTTCTGAGTCAGACTCCAATTACAGGCAGAGCGGGCACCGCCGGTGCGCTTGATGAGCAGGCTTGTCCGCTCTCCTATCCTCTTTCATTTCCTCTTCCTCTCGGACAATCAGTTTCCTTATGCCTTCAGTGCCGATTCTCACCACCCGAATCCAGCGAGCCGATCGCGATGCTCTCCCACAATGGCGTGAATGGTGAAATCGGCTAACAGGCTCATGAATTTTGAATACCTACCGCTGAGTCCACTCCCAACCTCACCCTATAGCTTTCACGACATTCCACCCCTATCGTTTTTTCGCTCACCCTCTGACACAACAGGCCAGCGAGATGTCGTCGGCGACGCCGTCTTCCCGCTGACGCGCGGATGAAAAATAATTCCGGTTGCTTCCCTTGCTATTTCGCAGGCGTGGCGGGCCACCGGGTTTGATAGTGACACTCGGCGCAATAGGACATAACCCGGCTGAAGACATTAACCATCATCAATGGATCTTTTCGATCCGCATAGGCTTTGATTTGCTGGGAATCGCGTGCCAGATTGCGCGAGATCGTTGCCAGGTCCTGATTGGTCTCCAGCTTGGCGTACTCTTCGGCCAGACGCGCGAGTGCGGCGTAGTTTGCGCTGATTTCTTGAAAATCCTGATCGGTGAATTTGGCTTCGACCGCTCCGGTAAAGACCTTGTTGTGGATGGCGCGATAAGCTTGCCCCATCTCGACCATATTATCCTTCTTCGTTCGTTGGGCGGACGAGATGACGCAAATACCAGTTCCCAGCACCAGGAGACTGGAGAGGGCGACGACAGCTTTACAGGTGATTTCTCGAATCATCTGAAGTCACCTCCTTAGCCTGGGGTAGTGTAGCACAGATCGCGCTGATTCGGCTTCTGCTCTTGGCGCTCCTCCTTTTCGATGGAGCACAAGAATGCTTCGGGTAGAGCCAGGTCGGGGGTGAGGAGGGATATCGCCGGCCGTCGAGCCTGCGTGACGGCCCAATGGTCCGCGCTGTTTTTCAGCTATGTCGCTGGCTCATCTGCCACTTCCAGGCTGACCGAATGATCGTTTCCAGGTCGGAGAAGACGGGCTCCCACCCGAGAATGAGACGCGCGCGGGTAGCATCGGCTACAAGGCGTGAGGGATCACCCGGTCGTGGCGGGGCATTCTCCACCGAGATGGGGCATCCGGTGATCCGTCGTGCTGTGTCAATCACCTCTCGCACCGAATACCCGCGACCCGTTCCCAGATTGAGGCATTCCGACCGTCCCCCCGACCGGAGATACCGAAGCGCCTGAAGATGTGCCGTGGCCAGATCGGCCACATGGATGTAATCTCGAATGGCCGTGCCGTCGGGCGTCGGATAGGTCGTGCCATAGATCGAGACGAAAGGGATACGTCCTTCGGCGGCTCGAAGGACATTGGGGATGAGGTGCGTTTCCGGCTCGTGAATCTCACCATGCCGGGCCGTTGCTCCCGCCGCATTGAAGTAGCGCAGCGAAACAAATTTCAGATTGTAGGCGCGGTCGTACCACTCGAGAGCGCGCTCGAGCATGAACTTCGACCAGCCGTAGGGATTGGTCGGACGTTGCGGATGATCCTCCGGAATGGGGATGCGCTCCGGCTCGCCATAGACCGCGCAACTCGAGGAGAAGACGAATTGCCGCACGCCCGCCTCGAGCAAAACGCCCAGCAGTGCTAATCCCTGCTCCACGTTGTTTTCAAAATAGCGAGCAGGCTCGGCCACCGATTCTCCCACGTAGGCCAATGCCGCAAAGTGAATGCACGAGTCAATGTCGTGCCGGCTGAGGATGTGCCTGAGCAGGGCTCGGTCCCCCACATCCCCCTGATAGAAAGGGATGTCGGGCGCCAGCGCCGCTCGATGTCCCCGCGAGAGATTGTCCAGGATGACGACACTCTCACCTTCGGCCAAAAGGTGTTCAACCGTCACACTCCCGATGTATCCCGCTCCCCCGGTTACAAGAATGGCCATAGTTCCCTCTGACAGGTCTACGCACTCATTCGCCTGTTAGGATCGAATGGGCGTCAATCGGAGATGTCCGAAGGTGGCTGCTCCCGGTGACGACTGGGAGAAGATCTCCGGCTGATAGCCCGTGCGACGTGCATACTCATCGGCGATCTCCTCGATCGCGTGGCGGGCATCGGACCGACCTAATACAGCCACTGTG
>DATLZR010000129.1 GCA_035573895.1 Blastocatellia bacterium
CATGGAAGATCTCCGGCAGATTGCCGAGGCAGCCCCCGGGCACTCCATGGAGATCGTCTACATGCGGTACAACCCGACAACCTCTCAGCCTGAAGGCTACCGTACAACACTGAAGTCCGTGCCCCGGAAGGCTCCGAGACCCTGAGATCGCGAGTTTCGGCAACAGAGGATGGAGGGTATGGCTGTCTGACGGAAAGTAGTTCCCTTGGTGCTGTCGGCTTTTTCGGTGAGTTTGAGTCCTTCACCTGAGCCCACGTCGAAGGCTATGACATGTTCCTACCCCTTTCGCTCAAGGCACCCCACGGACGCTTCTTGATGAACCCACATACTACAGAGCGGAAGCACCGACGATAAGGGTTTTCGAAGAGAGTTCTGGCAGCAAAGACGTGGGCGTGTCCCATGTTTGCGAGCCAGAAGGACCACACTGGTTTGACGTCCAACCTGGTCCTGTTCGTGGGTGTTGGCCAATATGGTGTCCAGCTCAACAGATCTGCACCAGGATGCCCCTCGCAGGAGGTGTCGAGAGGGCAGATGGAGTTCCCCTTGTGATTACTACCCCTGTGCATTCAATTATTGAATGGCCGTCTCCAGGGGAAGGTCAGCCCATCTCTGCGTGAATTTATCGGCATTCTCTTGCCTTCGTGTGCTATCAGGACCTTGTTGGGAGGACTCAGTAGCGGGAAGGGTTGAGGTGTTGGAAAGGCTCGGGATGACGGGCTTGTTGAACGATCTTCACGCCGACGCTTGCCCCGATGCGGGTCGCACCCGCCGCGATTAATTTCCGGGCGAGTTCGGCATCGCGGATGCCACCGGCGGCTTTCACGCCCATCTCGGGACCAACCACCCGGCGCATGAGAGCGACGTCCTCGATCGTCGCCCCTCCTTTGCTGAAACCGGTCGAAGTCTTGACGAAATCCGCCCCCGCGTGCTTGGCCAGCAGACAGGCTTTCACTTTTTCTTCGTCCGTGAGCAAGGCCGTCTCGATGATGACCTTGCAAAGCGCATCATGTTCGTGGCAGGCCTCGACGACCAGCCGAATGTCCCGTTCCACCAGCTCATCCTCACCTGACTTCAAGGCGCCGATATTGATGACCATATCAATTTCGCGGGCGCCGTCGAAGATAGCCCGTCGCGCTTCGTAGGCTTTGACGTCGGGCAGCGTCGCTCCCAGGGGAAACCCCACAACCGTGCAGGGCTTCACCGGGGAGCCCCGCAATCGCGCCGCGACTTCCCGAATCCACACGGGATTGACGACCACCGCGGCAAACCCATAGCGCAGCGCCTCCTCGCAGATCTGGATGATTTCGCTTCGTTGCGCCTCCGGCTTGAGCAGCGTGTGATCAATATAGCGGGCCAGATCGAGGGCGGAATCGGCAGGTTCGGGTTTGCCGCCCAATCGCTCGCCTCCCAGAGCGATGACGGCGCGGAGATCCTCGGGCTGCTTGAGAAAACACTCCGAGGGACTCGGACACTCGATAAGCTCCACCTGCTGGAGCCTGGCCAGAATCGCATCCGTGATCTCGCTGATGAGCTTCCGATCAATGTTCATCGTACTTTCCGCAGCCGGCAAATCAGGTTATACCATAGGACTGCGCCCGCGAGCTAGCGAGCGCGAATCGGTGGAAAACACGCCGTCCGGCTATCTTCTCCCACGTTGATAGGGGATGGCACAACAGGGCGGCGATCACCGCCGATACTCGGCCAGCAGGCTCTCCCACTTCCCCTGAGCTTTAAGGATCAGCTCGATGGCTTCGCGGACAGCTCCCTGCCCTCCCTGGACGCGCGTCACGTAGTGGGCGGCTTGCTTGACTTCCTCAACGGCATTGCAGACGGCGATGGCCAGACCGGCGCGTCTCATCGGAGGCAGGTCGGGCAAATCATCGCCGATGTAGGCGACATCTTCATTGGTCACCGCTTCCTCGGCGAGCACGGCAGAATAGGCTTCCAGTTTGTCCTTCACATCCTGATAGAGGTGGTGCACGTGAAGTTCGGCCGCCCGGCGTTCGAGCGCGCGCGAACGCCGAATGGTGATGATCCCCGTGTGCAATCCGGCGCGGGCCGCGAGTTTCAGCCCCTGCCCATCGAGCGCGCTGAAGAACTTGATCTCATCCCCCTCGGGGAGAAGGATGATGCGTCCGTCGGTGAGAACGCCGTCGCAATCCATCAGAATCAAGCGAACCCGTTCGGCCCGACGTCTCAGCTCGGTGTCGCCGATCATAGTCCTTCCTCTTCCCACGCCACGAACGTCATCGCCTCTCCCTCACCGTTCGAGAAAGACGGGAATATCATCAACCACCCACCCGCTGCCACGGCGGCGGAGGATATAGACGGCGCGCGACTGCCGCTCGACATTTGTGCCGGTGACAGCGGCGATTCGCACGTCGAGGATCATTCGGTTTTGATCGAGCGGCTCAGCCCGCAGGACCTCGCTCTTCCAGCTCTTGAGGAAGGTCACACCGGTAACAAATCGCTTGAGATTTTGCGGCGTGACCAGGTCGCGGACGTTGGCCGGTCGTCCGCTGGACACGGCGCCATCGAACTCTGAGAGGAAATCGCGGACGGATCGGTCTCCCGCAGGCAGACGATTGGCCGCTGACTCGGCGCGAATGAGGCGGTCGCGCGCGGCCAGAAGCGGCCCGGCCTCTTCGGCCAGCGTCAGTGTCGCCTGGCGGAAATAATCGGCAGCGGCCGCGGGCTGATTCCGAGCAAGAAAGATTTCTCCAAGGGCCAGGCAGGCCGATGCATACGTAGCCAAGGTGAGCGGCTCTCTCTGAAGCGATTCGCGGGCTTGCGCTTCCGCCTCGTCGAGCTTGCCCAGCAGCGCCAGCGCCCGCGCATACGCCGCTCGCGCCAATGCCTGATGGGGATCAGCCGTCACGGCGTCCCGGAGTTTAGCTTCGGCATCCGTCAGCTCCGACCGGCTGAGGGCAATGATCCCCTGACTGACCAATTTGTCAGTGGCCGGTTTGCGCGGCCACTCGTCGTTGGTGTAATCGGCCTGAAGGTACAACCGATCCGGATCCACCACCGCACGCACGGGCTGGCCGCTCACGGCGAAGACGGCCTGACCGTATCCCTGAGCTTCCACTTTGACCGATTGTCGGAGCCGCTGACCGCTGTCGGTCACCAGTTCCACATCCACCTCGAGATCACCGGTGCCAAAATTGGCCACCTGAACCGTCCACTTCCCTGCTTCCTCGACGGGCTTTCCTACAGCAAAATCGGGAAGGATGACATCGCCGAGCCAGGTCGAGATCACGGGCATCAGTTGTGCTTCCGAACCCCGTGCCATGAGCGCCCGCTGGAACTGATCGTATGTCACGACCGATCCTGGCGAAGCGAAGAGACTCTTCACCACTGCAAGAAGCGACTCGCGTCCCAGGCGCTTTTCGATCAACCGGAAAACGAGCGGCGTCTTATTGTAGACGCTCGTGTAATACTGCCGGTTGAGCAGCGTCTGTCGCAGCAGAGGCGCATCGTAGGCTGTTCCGCCTGTGACAATCGCCGCATACCCTCGCCGAAACCGCTCAAGGGCTCGGCTCAGTCCCTCAGCCCCAAACCGTCGTTCGAAATAGAGCATCGCCAGATAACTCGGCAATCCATCGTGCAGAACGGCGTGACCCGCTCCATCAATCCGCACGCGCGAGGACAGCCACATCCGCGAGAGTGACTGGGCCAGAAAGAAGATCGTGTCCTCGTCAAGGATCTTTCGCCCAAACGCCCGCTCATCAAGAAGGAGAAATCCTGTCCCGCCGTAGGCGGACATTTGCGACGAAGCCACAACCCGAATCGGCCCCTGCGGGGATGACCCGAAGAGAGTTCGGTAAAAATCGAGAATTCGACTGATCTCCCCGGCCAGACCCTCCAGCGTCTTCGGATCGGTCAGGGTGAATCCCCTGGGCACGTAAAACTGGATACCGTTATTCGCTCCGGCAACGGTCTCAAACTCACGGGCGATGAACATCGGTTGGCCGAAGCCGCCGTCGGTAAAGGTTGCAGTTTTCTGATCGCCGTCGGCTTTTTCCGCCGACAGTGACCCCGGTGCGACGACACTCATCGAGGATGGGAGGATGACCGTCAGCGTGACCGGGGCCGTGTCCACATTGAAATCCACCTGGAAGGGGGTGTGAATCATCGGGAACCAGAAGCTTTCCGGCAGCAGGATGCACTCGTCCGGCATAATGGCTGCGCGGGATGTCGCCTCCTCGTAGGTGAGACCGTAACGCATTACGACCTGGGCCGTCGTCCCGGGCGCGAGAGGCTCCGGCAGCTCCCAGGAAACGATCGTGAGAACGCGCGCCACATCATCTTTCGAGGTTGTGAAGCGCACCGCTGCCCCGCCGACGGTAATTTCCTTGATCTCCGCTCCCTCGCCGATGCGAACGACCATGCGACCGACGGGCTGCGATGAAGGATTCGTTACGGTGAGCGCAGCCTGAACATCGGCCTTTCCATCGAGAACCGACAGGCGAATGGTGATCTCATACCGGTCGAGTCGGAGCAGCAGATGAGGGGCCACGGCCTGGCTCATGGGACTCGCCGGGGCAGCCCGACATTCCGTTCCAAGAATCAACAGGCCCATGATCATTGCCGTTGACCATCGCCGACGAAGTGATTTCCGTGTCCGCGCAATCATCCCGCCCCTCACCGAACTGTTTTCACCAGCTCATGAATGCGTTTCAACATTGTCAGCAGCGGAGCCAATCGTTCCAGCGGCAGAGCCGTCGCCGCATCCGAGAGGGCTTCAGCGGGATTGTCGTGCACTTCCATGAAGACGCCATCCACGCCGCAGGCGACACCCGCCCGTGCGAGATACTCGATGAATTCCGATTGGCCTCCGCTCGTCGTGCCCAATCCGCCGGGAAGTTGCAACCCGTGCGTCACGTCGAGCACGACCGGGTAGCCCAGTCGCCGCATAATCGGCAACGACCGCATATCCACTACCAGATTGTTATAGCCGAAGGTCGTTCCCCGCTCGGTGAGAATGATCTTGCGGCAACCAACCGAGGTCGCCTTCTCCACGACGTTTTTCATCTCCCAGGGAGCGAGGAACTGGCCCTTCTTGATGTTGATGGCGCGCCCGCTCCGGGCCGCCGCCACGATGAGATCCGTCTGCCGGGATAAAAACGCGGGAATCTGCAACACATCGGCGACCTCGCTGGCCAGCGGAACGTGGGTCGTTTCATGAACGTCGGTGAGAATTGGAACGCCCACCTCACGCTTGATGCGTTGCAGCACCTTGACCCCCTCCTCCAGACCCGGTCCGCGAAAGGAGTGAATGGAGGATCGGTTGGCCTTATCGTAGGAGGCCTTGAAAATGAAGGGCAGCGACAGCTCGTCGGTGATGCGCCGGAGGCTCTCCGCCATTTTGAGCGCATGTGTCTCGCTTTCGATGACACAGGGTCCGGCGATGACGAACAGGTCCTCGCCGCCAACGATTACGTCTCCAACGGAGAATATCTCTCTCTGACTCATAAGATCTCTGGCTCAGCGGCAGAGTTTACTACCGCCCCTCACCCGGTGACAAGCGGTCGGAGCGAACACCATCGCTCAAGAGCGACCGAAGACAGAACCTGACAATCCCGGCATACCAATCATCCCCTCTCGACCGTTCGATCGGCCCTCACAGGAAATCAGAGATCAGGCGCGAGTCCGCTCGAAGACAGTGCCCGTGATCCCATGCGGCTCAAAACGTGAAGACTTGATCGGCCCCGGCGACATCTTCCCGAAGGAAATCGCCGAGCGCCTTCGGCTCATCAATTTCCGGGATCAAATCGCCCTCACTGATCCCGTACATATACATGGATGACGTGCAGGCAAAGAGCTTCACATCATCGCCATGCTCCTTAGAATCCCTGAGGAAGGATTGGAGGTCCGTGAACTCGGCTTCTTTCAACCGCTCGATAATCGCAGATTCTTGATCGCGAACCATCTCGGAGAAGTTGTACTCGTTGATTCGAGCGATGGTGAGTTTAATCACCGCCTCATCCCGAAAGAAGACACGAATCGAAGTCCCCGGCATGGCAGCCAGCGTGCGAATGAGCGTGCTCACCTGGAAGATGTTGTTGAAACTCCCACCCGATACCACAATGGCAATGCGAGTCACCGCGCTCTCCTCCTTTTCTGTTCCGATGATCAGCAACGGATGACTAATCCTACCCGACCATAAAATCTCTGTCACGTTTGCCCCGGTCTGGTGACCTCCATCTGATCAGGATCGGAAACCGGGTACAGCAATGAAGGCGCTTCTCCCAAGTCGCGCCCCCCTCCCTTCGGTGAACCGATGGTTCTTTCTTTCCTCCCGGCCCACGAAACAGACCAAAGGGAACGATGCCGCAGTAGTGTTCTGGAGATCGTCATCAAGATGAGAAGGGCGAGGGTTCAGCCGCCGCAGCGGGCGAGCAGATCACGGCGCTCCGAGCGAGGCGATGATCGGAATCCTTTTTTCTCCACGCTTATCCGCCGTTGATGAACCGTAGGACTCTGCGGGGAGCCGGGGATACCTCAGACTAACGTTTGCACATTTCCCGGTGGAGATATGTCGGACTTTCGATATCTCCCGCGATGGATGGCAGTCATTGCCTACAGGTTACTCATAAACTCATCAGGCGAGACCTTCCTTGTTTCAGGATTCCACGTAACGTCCCGATTGCCAGTTCGGGGTGCAGTGGTACAACGCATCCCACCTCACCCTCAGGGGTCTGCTTTTTCAGTACAACATGGCTGCCTCGCTGGCGCACCTGCACAAAACCAAGCCGTTCCAGTGCTCGGACGGCTTCTTGGCCCGACACCCGGCGCAGTTTAACCACGAACAGACACCTCGAAGGTCGTCACCAAAGGTCGCGTTACTTCAGGCGCGGGAAATTCCTCCAGGTATAGCTCTGTCGCCTCCTTGAGATTGCCAAGAGCTTCCTCAACGGTGTATCCCTGGCTCACTGTTCCCACTTCAGGGCATTCTGCAACGTACAAATCTTCCTCTTTGTGAAGGATCGCCGTGAAGACTCGCACCGCCATATCCCCACCTCCGACGAGGATTATACTTTCCAGTGCGTTCGAGTCCAAGCAGACTTTTTATCCCGGGAGCGCGCCTATCGCTCACACGGCGCGAGCAACTGAAAATTCAGCCGCCGCAGCGGGCGAGCAGATCACGGCGTTCCGATTCACTTGTCATCTCGTCCAGCGCCGGATAGAGGATGTTTCGCTCCCGGAGATCGTGATGCTCGACCAGGTGCTTGAACATTGTCTGTTCGTCAAAGAGCGAGATGATCGCGCGCCGGACATCGCCGGGTTCAGAGAGCAGCCGCTCCAGCGTGGCCTCGAAGCGGTCGAGAAACTCAAGCATCTTCCGATGCTCGCCCAGGAAAAGCTCAAGCGGCCCGCCGGGTCGCACGCCGCCCTTTACGTATCGGGGCAGCAAGATTTCTTCTTCCGGGCGCATGTGCGCCAGAAGCTCTCGGCGATAGGCGCGCAAGCGTTCGAGCGCAAGCGGGAGATCGAGCGCCAGCAGTGCTTCTTGATGCTGAAGGAAATGCTCGTTCAGCCGGGCATGAACATCGAGGAGCTTGAGGAACGTCGCCGGTGCTGGCTCCGCCCGCGTGACATCCGTTCTGGGAGAATCTGAACTCATACTTCGTACCTCGACGTCAAAGGTTGAGCCAGCACAGAAGCGGATGGCTGAGCGGCGGCGATGACGCGCTCGAGATCGGCCATCAGCGCATCCAAAGCGATGCCTTCGCGCCGACAGGCTTGTTCCAGCGTCACCACCCGCGCCATCGTCCGTCGCAGCACGGGGTTCCCGAGCGGCGTGAAACCATGCCGCAGGAAAACGTCCAGCGTCTGGGGATACCGCTGGAGAACGTCTCCCACCCTCGTCTGCGGTGCGAGGACAAACGGCTCTGTCATCGAGCTGACAGGTCCGCGGGACTGCTCCCATCGCCGTCCCTCGCGCATGTTGGCGATTAACTCGGCTCCCCAAAAGGCCAATCCGGCCACCTCCAGGAATCCTGACACCGCCATCACCTTGAATGCCGACGGCTCGAAGTCCGTCGCAATCTGTGTGGTGATGCGCAGGGCATTGCCTACAGTCAACAGCCAGAACGTCGGCCATAGCGAGGGCGCGCGCCGCGGGTCCACACCGGAGAGCGTCGGCACGACTTTACTCGACACCCCCACGATCATCATCATGATGAATCCGACCGTGAGCGCATGCCGATACGCGCCAAAGTAAGCGTGGGAGAAAGGTACCTGCGCCCCGGTGAGCGGTTGGTAGAGGCCGAAGTTGTACACAGGCATGAGGGCGAGCATCGCCGTGGCGATGATGAACCAGACATAGGCCGCCCGGATGAACTTCACGCCGCGATCCCGCTCGCTTTCGGGGACGGGATTGAAGAGTCGAAACTGTCGCGGCGTTCCTGCCGCGGCGATGAGCAAGACGACCGCCGTGAGAGCTGGGATCGCCAATGCCGCGTGAGAGCGGCTCGTCATGCCCGCGATAAAAGCAATCGCCCCTAGAGCAATGGCCGCGTTCACTCCCCAGAAGAGAAATGATCGCCAGCGTGGGCTCGGCTCCCGGAATCCGTAAGCGTGCGGCAGATACCGCAGCGACACGCCGAGGATCATGACGACGGCAATCCCCAGCAGTTGCACATCGCGGTAGGGGATATTGAACGTCGCCACGCGAAAGAGGAACTGCTCTCGCGTGCGGGCCGTTTCAAAGAGCCAGAAGACGATGGGGTTGGCTAATGCCGACAATCCGAACCAGCCAAGCGCCGCCAGGACAAATCGGTCGAACGGCTCTGGCTTGCCGCTCTGTCGCAGCGTCTTGACGATCGCCGTGATGAACACGCCCGCGGCTATGATGATGAGTCCTCCGCTCACGAGTCCCAGCCTGACAAAGAATGGCCTGGGGGCTCCGAGGTGGCCCGCCGTCTGTCCAATTATCCCTGCTGCCATAATCGGCAGCGCCGAGAAAGCCAGACGGGGCCGCCAGAGCGTCGTCTGCTTGAATCGAGGAAACGCTTGATAGGCAAATCCCATGATGAAGAAGCCGACGAACCCGAACACCATCGCCTCGCCATGCGCGAGCACCGCCGAGTACGCCACTCCGCCAAAATCCTGGCGGACGCCGATGAGGAAGAGATTGATCGCTCCCCAAAAGCACCCGAGCGTCATTACGGTTGCCAGTCCCGCCAGGAAAAACGGGCGATAGATCGTATCTGCCAGCGATGGCCGAAAGGCAAGCTCTCCGGGCTGAACTTGAGCAGCCGCCCGATTCAGCTCTTCCAGGAGTGATTCGAGCGGCACGCCGTGCAGTCGAGCGAACCAGGCAATCGTTTCACGAGGTCCGGTCGGTCCCCCACAGCCACGGAGCCCGTAGCGATCCAGCACGGCTCGCGTGGCCGGGTAGCGCGAGACGACATCCGGCAGGAGCATATCGGCTCTGATCGGTTCGGTCCTCATCGGGTTGCACCTCCCTCGAAAAAATTCCGGGAGCGCACGCCGCCGGCGCGCCCGTTGAGCCCGCCCGAAGCGGAGTGCTCCCAGTTTTTCATCCTTCGCGGCCTGCTGTACTCATGGGCAATTCCTCACAAAATTGCCTCATACCATCAAGGTTACAATCTACCGGCCCGCCGCCCGCGGGGATATGACTTATGTCACAGGGGAAGCGGTTCGGCGGGCC
>DATLZR010000130.1 GCA_035573895.1 Blastocatellia bacterium
CGCCGGAGGATGGACCGGTCGTTATCGTAGTTACGGGCAATCCGGCGCAGGGCGTCAAGGCAGGCATCCGTAGGTGACATTCCCCGCCGCATGAGTTCGACGATCGTGTGGGCGCCATTGATCTTGATGCATTCCTCGCCGCGACCTGTCGCGCCGGCGGCACCGACATCGTTGTCCACAAAGAGGCCGCAGCCGATCAATGGAGAGTCTCCAACGCGCCCCGCCATTTTGAAGGCCAACCCGCTGGTGCTTGTTGTACCGGAAATGTCGCCCCGTTCATTGACGGCCAAACAGGTGACGGTTCCCGTGGGGGGATTCGCAATAACCCAGTCCGCCCACACAAGCCATTTTCTTTCCTCCTCGTCGTCTGACCAGTTGCTTTGACCCCTTTGAGCTGAACTCTGCCGCGGTGCGGCCAGACCAGGCCCCCAGGCATCCCGGTCACTCATGGTCTCCTTCCATCGCAACCACACCCGGCGCGATTGCTCCGTGAGCAAATCCTCCTTCTTGAATCCATGGGCCAGAGCAAAGCGCAGGGCTCCTTCTCCCACCAGGAGAAGATGGTCCGTGCGCTCCATCACCATTTTGGCCACCTTGGAGGGATTTTTGATGTAGCGGAGGGCAGCAACGGCGCCCGCTCTTCGGGTCGGGCCATGCATGACGCTGGCATCGAGTTCGACCTCCCCGTCTTCATTGGGCAAGCCGCCATAGCCGACGGTTTGGTCTGCCGGATCATCTTCAATGATGTTGACCCCGGCAATGACAGCATCGAGCGTATCCACTCCCTGGCGGATGAGCTCCATGGCCCTGGCCGTCGCCCGCAATCCATTGGCGCTCGATATGACCACCGGACGCGAACCAGTTCTCTGCCGAGCCTGGCCCAACCACCGGCCCAGGCTCCAGTGAGTTGCCATAAGTGCTCCGAATCCTGTTGTCATCAGCGTTCGACGCGAAATCTTCCCAATCATCAGACCCTCCCCTATTCAGATTTTCAGAAACTTGACCACAGACCGAACCAGTATGCCTTGCATGAATCCCGCCTTGACCGTCGGAGGATGGGGCCCACCGTCATCTGTACATTTGCTCAATCTCCTGACGAAATCGCCGCTCGATCTCCTGGCGCCGCAGCTTGCCGTTGGCCGTCAATAACCCGTTGTCGGGCGTGAAGGGCTCAGGACTGATATGGAAAGCGCGAATTCGTTTGAATGAAGGAAGCTGCCTGTTGACATGCTCCAGAGCGGCAGTTATTTGCTCTGGGGTCCAGTTCCCGGTGATGATCACTCCGAGGTGAGAACGTCCATGACCCACAACCATTGCTTGAACAGTGACCGGAGCGCGAGCGGCTGGCGCGGGGGGGACTCCCTCGTGTGCTATGCGGAGGAGCGTTTGCTCGACCATCTGCTCGATCGGTTCGGGAGCAACGTTATGACCAGAACTGAGCACGATGAGATTTTTCACCCGCCCGATGATCTTCCACTTCCCTTCCCTGTTCACCTCTCCCTGATCGCCGGTGCGGAACCAGCCGTCGGTGAAAGCTTCGGCCGTCGCCTCCGGCCGGTTCCAGTATCCCGCGAAAATGTTGGGACCGCGCACGAGAATCTCATCGCCACTTCCCAACCGCATCTCAATGCCGGGGATTGCGGGTCCGACGAAGCCCGGGAGAAAATCGTCGGGATCATCCATCGTGCAAATGGCTGTAGTTTCCGTCAGTCCGTAGACTTGAAGGACCGGTAGCCCCAGCATCATGAAGAAAAGCTGTGTCTCTTGTTGCAGGGGGGCCGATCCGCAGATCAGAGCCCGGAGCCGGGGCCCTAATTTCTCCCGCACGCGGGGGAAGATCAAGCGCCGCGCCACCATGTAACACAGCCGGTCGTGCCAGGAGGGGGGCCCATACCGAGCCGCCTCCTGCTGGCCGGAATCATTTCGGCTACGATACATCCCGAGCCAGGCCGAAGCGGCCTTGCGATAAAGCGTCCATATCAGGCGCCCGCGTTTGCGCAGCTCGTCTTCAATGCCCGCCTTCATACGCTCCAAAAGGGTGGGGACATTGAGAAAATACTCCGGCTGAGCCAGGGCAAGTTCCTCGGGCAGTTTGCTCAGGTCCGTCGAAAGCGTCAGGACACTGGCCCGCGACAGGCATGTCAGGAGCAAAATCCACGACCCGGCAAAACAGAACGGGAGATAATGAAAGACCTGATCCGCCGGAGGGGCGTCAGCGCGTGCTTCCTCGCCAACCCCCTCGGATTTCGCTTCCCGCGCGAACGCACTTGAACGTCGCCTCATTAACTGATCCAGCCGGGCATTGGTCTGCGGCAGCATGAAATTGAGATTGCCGACGGTGAGGATGACGCCCTTGGGCTCGCCTGACGTTCCCGACGTATAGATGATCGTCACCGGATCATCGTCCGAAAGAGGGATGGGACCATCTCCGAGAAGCGCTACTGGCGGCGCAGGATGTCCAGCCAAGGCACTCGCTGAATCGAAACTGCGCGCAACCGTCCCGAAAATCTCAGCGAACGTGATGATGGGTGGCAGACCCCGCACTCTGTCATGTATGGACGCCGACTCCCCGGTCCCGGATGTTCGCCTCAGGCTTTCGAGAATGGGATTCTCTGGCTCCTTTGATGAAGCAGAGGCTGCTGGAGCTTCGCCGCAGATGAGAGCGGGCTGGCAGTCTCTGATGATTGCTTCCATCCGCGCTGCCGTCTCCCGGACAAACAGCGGAACCGTGATAATCCCTTCGGCCATGAGCGCGAGATTGAGCGCCACATAACGAACACTATTAGGGGCCAGCAGGACAACCCGATCTCCTTTTGTGAGGCCGCGACTCCGAAGAAACACCCGCGCCCGCGCCGTCTCTGCCAGCAACTCATCGGCCGTTGTTGACACGAGACGACCTTCCCGCACTTCCCGAAGAACGGGCTGCGAGCCCCTTTGTTTCAAATGAGTGAAAACTGTTTCCAAGAAGTTCATCGAATCCCCAAACGGACAGTTGCTTCTGGCCGCCCTCCCCGCTGATGAGGCGGGAGCCACAAAAGGTCCCCCCGACAGATGATCCGCTCGCCTCGCTCATTCTCGCGGCGAATTCTTTCCCTTTCCATTACGTGTACCTTTCAGCCAAACGGCGTAAGGGTTGACTGAGTGGTGGCAGATAGTCCTCCCAGGAATAAATGCCGCTGCGCGTCGGGAATTCCGGATAGCACAGCTTAACGTGCTGTTCGAAGTACACTCCCATCCGCGCCATGACCTTTAAATTCTTCGCTACCGTCCGACCAATTCCGTCGGCGATGGCCTCCCTGTCTTTGGCGAGCGTCTCCAGCATCCCGACGAGTTTATCCTCAAGATCGGCATCGTCAACCTCGACGACAAGATGGTCGTGTCCACGCTCGCGCATGAGATTTCGGATTCGCTCATCCATCGTCACTCCCGCTGACGGAACGAGTGCGGGCATACTGGTGACGATGGCATGATACCGAGACGAGATCATCAGCGACCCCTTTCGGAGGATGCTCACAAGCTCGTACATGTTATAGTCCTCCGATGTCAGCACGGGGCGCCCTCCGAGGAGATTGGCCAACCGATGACAGGCCGGTTGATCCAAGCGCTCCATTGCAACGATCAGGGTGAAGGCGGGGAATTTCGCCGTAAAGGCAGTGACAGCCCTTGCCCACGCCTTCAGATAGCGATCAAATGCCTCAATGACATCGGGTCCCCAGCGATGGAAATAAATCGTTCGATACTGGCTCTCCCGGTAAGCACCCATTAAAGAGGCAGCGAGATATTTTACCAAGGACGGCTTGACGGGCCACCAATAGGGATTAATCGGACAGAGGACCAGAACAGGCTCCTTTCCATCCCAGCCGAGTCGGCGTAAGACGGCTTCTCCGTATTCTGGACCATGAGGCTCGAAGGTCCACGCCGTATCCGTTCCTACCTCAGTGGGAACTCCGAGCTGCCCAAGTAGCGCCGCTGACTCCTCATTCCGCGTGATGATCAGCGATTGACTACAGTAGCGTTTGACCATCTTCATGAGCAGCGGATCCATGGCACCCGCTTCAGCTCCGTAGCCGACGGAGATCTTATTCTCGGCCGCAGCAATGCCCAACGCTCCAATCATCATCGTCGTCAGGGCATTGGCGAACTTGCTCTTGAACATGGAGCCCTCGCAGGCCACGACGCCGTGATACCGGGGGACCTCGCGGATCAGAAAGGGGGGAAACACGTCGGGCAATTTGACCTGTCGTGTGCCTTCAAAATATCCCTCACTGAAGGCAAAATTTTGCGTCAGGACGCTCAACTCCACCTTGTCGGGGCCCAGGATATGCCGGATCTGGCGAAGCATCTCCTCCACGCGCACATCAGCACCCGTATTGCGCGTCCCGTTGTAACCCGCGAATAAAAGTTTGAGCTTCTGGCCCGGGCGCCACCGGGAATCGCGAGCGCCAAGAATCCAGCGCAGTTTCGCCAGCTCAATAAGCCCGCTCATCCAGCCTTCTAAGACGAAATCCATCATGGCCAGTGTCGGTCAACGAGACGGCTTTCCCCGGGCACCTCTCCGCCAGTGTCAGTGATGAACCGATACTGTAACTGCCTCGGGCCACTCCCGATAGGGATAGGTGAAATTTCCCTGCTTGGCAAAACGCAGCAGTCCCGCGCAATAGCGAGAGAACGGGACCGGTTTCTTGCCCAGCTCACCGATGACTCGCGAATTGTCAAAAACCGTGTTCCACACCAGATAGGGCAGAAAAACTTTGAGCAATGAGGCCAGATAACCAACTGACGTCCCGCGCCAGCCGGCCAATAAGCCCACCGTGGCCGAAAAAGGCCGCACCAACCAGGGAAGATAGAGAGGCGGCATCTTGCCGAGCGCCGCTGAGAGTGTGTCCGTCAGGCGACGAAACGTCTCCGATTCGACCCCCGACGAGAGGTGATAGGTGTCATAAAGCGGTTTTTCCTTCTGATGCAGATAGGCGATCGCTTCCCCGACATAATCAGCCGGGACAATGTCAATTCGATCATTGGGGCGAAACGGGAGCACGGGTAACCCGGCTAAGAAGACAAAAGCCCGGACCATGTCGAACTGAGTCGTTTCGGGGAAACGGCTGTCACCGAGCACAATACTCGGTCGAAAGATGGTGATTGGGACATCGGGTAACAGCTCCCGCACCATCAACTCGCAGAACTTTTTCGTCCTCGCATAGGGATCGTAATCCGATCGGGACCATTCAACCGCTTCATCTTCGCCGACGGTCTCGTTCTGACGGTGACCGGCAACAGCGACAGTGCTGACGAAACTGAAGCGACGGAGTCCGTGCAGATCGCGGGCCGCTTGAGCGAGCTTGATCACCGCGAGCGTGCCGCGAAGGTTGACGTTGAGGCAGCTTTTCTCCGACCGGCGATTGAGCGTAGCTGCTGCGTGAATGACCGAGTCCGTCGTCTCGCACAACCGCCGATAGTCATGTGGCGACAATCCAAGGTTAGGCTCGGTGATGTCCCCGCAGTAAATGACGACCCGTGTGCGGAGATACTCTAAAAACCTGGGAAAGTCCAGATGAAGCTGCCAGGCCCGCCACAACCGGTGCTCGGCATCCCTAGCGTCTTTCGCCCGAACGAGGAGATTGAGGGATTGCCCATGTCGGTCGAGAAGTTCGGTACCGATGTAAGAGCCCAGATAGCCCGTCGCTCCCGTGAGGAAAACTGCCATCGCCTCACTCACCGCTTCAGTTTC
>DATLZR010000131.1 GCA_035573895.1 Blastocatellia bacterium
ACTGATTTTATGCGTGCAGATGATGTCGCGCACTCGTTTGGCAAAAATTTCGGCCCCCCCGCCGGGAACAGAATCCAGGCCGGCGTCCTTCAGTATCTCAATCGTTTCGTGGAGGGATTTGCCGGCGAGTTTCGCCAGATAGTCAATCTCCACACAGGTGAACGCTTTTAAATGAACCCCCGGAAAGTGATATTTGAGCGCCCGTAGCAGATCAACATAATACTGGAACGGAAGGTACGGATGGAGTCCGCCGACAATGTGAAATTCTTTCACCGCGTCGGTATACCCCCTGGCCGCTGTCTGAACCACCTCTTCGATGCTCATCGTCCAGCCACCGTCCTCTCCCACTTTGCGGGCAAAGGCGCACAACTGGCAGTCAACAAAGCACACGTTCGTGGGATTGATATGGCGGTTGATGATATAGTAGGCAGCATTGCCGTTTTTCTTCTCCCGCACGTAGTTGGCCAGATAGCCAAGTGTGAGAAGGTCGTTAGAGCGATAAAGAGCGACTCCATCGTCAAATGACAACCGCTCCCCCGCCATCACCTTTTCGACTATAGCAGCGAGCGGTGACGTGTAAAGATACTCTTCCATCCCCTGCGCCTCCTGAAGAGCTTTATCTGATTACCGGAGAAGGACATCGCCTCCCATCAAGATGAGCAAGATCACGCTCAACCACGCATTAGTGGTGAAAAAGGCTTCATTTACGCGGGACAGGTCGTTGGGTGCCACGAGCCTATGCTGACGGACGAGCAAGGCTGCGGTCACAGCCAGTCCCAGAAAACCGAGGACACGGAGACGGGCCAGAAGAAAGACGGCGACGAGGCTCAGAAAGGTGACCAGGTGGAGCCCGCGAGCCATCCAAAGAGCAGGGCCTATTCCCCATCGCGCGGGAAGGGAATAGAGTCCCACCTTGCGATCGAAGTCGACGTCCTGGCAGGCGTAGATAATGTCGAACCCTGCCACCCAGGTGAGGACCGCAAGACTCAAGAGGTAAGGGATAGGGTCGGACAGTGAGCCGCGCACGGCAATCCAGGCGGCGCTCGGCGCAATGCCCAGGCACCAGCCGAGAACCAGGTGAGACCACGTCGTGAATCGTTTGGTGTAGGAGTAGAACAAAACGCAGCCCAAGGCTACCGGCGATAGTTGCAGTGTCAACCGATTCAGTTGACTGGCGGCGAGAAAGAACAGCGCGGAAGCACCAGTGATAAAGAATCGGACAAATCTCAAACTGACGAGCCCCGCCGGGATCGCGCGTCGGCTCGTGCGGGGATTCCGTGCGTCGTAATCGCGATCAACGAGGCGATTGAATGCCATGGCGGCGCTCCGAGCCCCCACCATGGCCACGATGATCCAGAAAATCACCCGTGCCGGGGGAAGTCCGTCGGCCGCCAGGACCGCTCCCAGAAGCGCAAACGGCAACGCAAACAGCGTATGCTCGAATTTGATCATTTCCAGCGTCGTTCGCGTGCTCTCGAGCAGTCCTGCCATTAGCGACCGTCGTCCCCTTTCTCCGTCTGACGTGGGATCGCCCGCGATAAACCAGTGGCTCATTTGGGAGCGCATCTCTTGTTCCACTCGTCAACTCTTTGCGATGGGATGGGGAAAGACGTCTTGACGGGCGGTTCCCTGCCACACCGTTTCTTGAGAATGAGAAAGGCCAAGATGATCGAGAACCCGATACACGAAATGCTTGACGAGATCGTCAATCGTCTCCGGACGATGATAAAAGGCAGGCATCGCTGGAAGGATAATGGCTCCCAGCCGGGCCAGTTTCAACATATTCTCCAGATGGATGGCGCTCAGCGGCGCTTCCCGGACGACGAGGATTAGCCGGCGATTCTCTTTGAGCGTGACTTCCGCAGCTCGATGAATGAGATTGACGGCGATTCCATTGGCAACGGCCGCGAGCGTCCCGCCACTGCAGGGAATGATGACCATTGCGTCCACCGGATAGGAGCCACTCGCGATAGCCGCGCCGATATCGTCAATGGGGAAGGTGCGGACTTTCGTGGGAGAGAGTCCGAATGCGTGCACGAGGTCATCACTGAGCTGCGATGATCTAGCGATTCCAAGCTCCTCGGCGATGACTTGCCTCCCGCTCTCGCTCACGACGAGGTTAATTCGTTCGACCTCCGAGCACGCATCGAGTAATTGAAGGAGGCGAAGGGCGTAAATGGCGCCACTCGCACCCGTGATGGCAACAGTTATCGCCCGAGCACCCTCTTTTTGAGTCACGGCCCAAAATACTAGTGGTAGCTGAAGCGGTCTGTCAAGGAAGCGACAAACCGGCGGCACGACGCCAGTTGATCCTGCTCGTGCGAAGCTCACACCTATTGCTCAAGATGGCGTCTTTTTTCTGACGTCAAGTGAAAAAGTTGTTGCTCGTAGCGGTCATTTCTGCTACTATCAAAACGACAATTTGCAGAAAGTTCGAGTTCGGGATCGTGCTCTATGAAATGTCCACGTTGCGGCTTCGTGCAATCAGCAGCTCAGCAGACATGCCGATATTGCGGATCAAAGCTCTCTCCTTCGGTGCTCATCCCCTTCCCCAAAGTGCGTGGTGGTGCAGTGACGGAACAGGCTCCTACCCCCGCCGTACCGGAGTGGCGGGTGGAACTCCGTGAGCGTGTGCGAGCCATCCGGGCCCGTAAGGGATTACAGGTAAACCCTTCATCCGTTGAGCCGGGTCCAGCCCCATCGGTCCAAGCCCCTTCATCAGCGAAGAGGGAGCACGCCGATTCGGCTGTGCCTCAAAATCACCGGCCCGCTGATGGAAAAGAGCGTGGGCTCGCCGCCAGAGAGCAGGTTCCTGCGACGCCCAAAAGGTCGCTTATCGGAGATTCTCGAGAAGGGATTTCTCCGAGCAGACCGGTGCGCTCTTCCCCCGCACCCTCGCCCGAAACACTGACGGAACGACACCTGGATCGGGCGGAGGGATCGGCTTTGCTTGGGAGTATTCCCGCTTCAGTCAGGGCAGAGCCGACGTATGAACCTGGTAGCGCTCGGAGCGAAAGAGATTTGGCAGCACCCGCCACCATCTCAACGAAGGGAACACCACCCGGCCCGTTTGCGCCTGATACACAATCTATCCCTTCGGCCTCAGTACCTCCTATTGAGGTACGCACTCTGGCGGATGAAGATTGGCTGGAGGACGTCGCACTGGAACTCCCTGCAAGTCCTGAAGCTGATGCTGCCAGTTCTCCGGTAGCTGAGAGGGGTGCTCACGTCAAGGAGGAGGTACCGGCAGTTTCCCGGGAGATTGCTGATCCCGTCGGTCCAGCCGGTTTCTTTCGGCGCCTTTATGCCGGGCTTGTGGATGCGGGGGTCATTGCATTCGCCTGCCTGCCCTTTGTCTCTTGTGTTGAGCTGGCGCAAGGAAATCTGACTGATTGGAGGGTCCTCGCTCTTCTCGGGATCGTAGCAGCACTGGTGGGATTCATTTATCTCAGCTTGCTGCTGACGATGGGGGGACGTACCGTCGGGATGGCTGTGGCCGGACTGCTGGTCCTTGATGCCCGTACGATGGATCTCCCCTCATTCTTTCAAGTAGTGCTTCGCATGGTGGGATTACTTCTGGGGATCGCTTCGTTCGGTATCGGGCTGTTGTGGGCGATTGTTGATCGTGAGCGACGGACGTTTTCCGATCTCTTCTCTCGAACGGTCGTTCGACGCGTTTCAGAATCCGTCTATGACAGTCAACAGGTCCGTGCTCCCTGGCTCTATCGGCCGGGACGGCGATGACCTTCGGACGGACTACCGGTTGTAATACCGACGATTGAAGGTGACATGTCGCGGGAGGGTTCGTTGGGGTAATGACACCAATTGCGGATTGTGGAGGGGTGGATTTTGGATCTACAGGTTCCGATCCCGTAACCAGTAATGGGCAATTCATGAGGGTTTTTTAAAAGCCCGTTGGTATGGCATCCCCCGCTAATGGGCGAGCGAACCGTCATCCCTGGGCTCCCTGAAGGTCCCGTTAGTTTTACCCCTCTGACACCCAGGGGAGAGAGTATTTCCCCTGCTCGCTCAGGTCACGGATTGAAAGAGTCTGGGGCGGATGGACCCATCATAGGTCCATCCCCCCTGTTCAGAGAATTGTGCCACTTCCAGGCTGACGAAGGATGGGTCTCCAGCGACCGGGGCTGTAATAGAATTCTTGCTGCCATCGCATTTGATCCTGAAGCAGGTCGAGCTCTCGCCGGAATTCGTCCCGAAGCCGATCCATCTGTTCCCGATACTCACGCATCCACTGCCAGTACGATCGGAGCGCATCTTCGGCGAAGGTACCATGCCGTTCGGGAGGGAACCGAAACGTGTAGATTTCTTCTTCGGTTGCCGGAGATCGCGGGCGTGAGCTCGAGCGCCTTTCCAGGCGCACAGTGACGCTCTGTTGCTGCTTATTCCGGACGATCGTGAGCGTAACCTCTCCCTCACGCTGGGAGAGTTCGCGCGTCAGAGTGTACGGAGACGTGATCTCCTTCCCATCGAGGGCAGTAATTACGTCTCCCGCTTTGAGACCGGCCCGCTCCGCTGGGCTGTCGGGTGCCACGTAGGTGATGAGGACGCCACGACCATCGGGCACTCCGAAATACTCCCCGAGTTGTCTCGTCAAGCTCTGGACGGAAACGCCGAGACGCGCGTAGCTGCTCACGCGGAGTTCAATCCGTGGAATTCGGATTTCCGGCAGGGTGAGCGAGAAATCCGGGCCTTCCACGCGGAAAGGGAGGAAACGCAAAGCGGACTCCTGAGAGCCGATCGTTGCTTTGACATCCTGGCGCTTGCCGTCTCTAACGATGCGCAATGTCACCGTGCGTCCGGGAGGGGTCTCCCGCACGAGACGATTGAACTGAAGCGTTCCTTCCACCCGGATTCCGTTATACTCAATGATGACGTCGTTTTCTTTGAGCCCCGCCTTCGCTGCCGGGCTCTCAGGTTCGACGCGAGAAATGATGACCCCATATTCGCCAGGAAGATTGAACTCTTTTGCTTTCTCCGCCGTCACTTCATCAATATAAACACCGAGAAAGCCCGTCCGTCTGGATTCGCGACTTTGCGCCGGGTGCGACTGAGTCAGGGTTACCAGTGCGCCGGTGACGAGCAAGACACTGGCGCCTGTGATCAGCAAGGCTTTCCTCATTGTTTTTCCCTCCGCTCAACTGATTTCCATCCCCATACACGCCGACCTGATCGGTGGGTTCCAAAAACTCAAGCGGTCAATCCCAGGGATGAAGGGAATGCCGGCGCGAAGACTGGGGCCGGGGAATTCACCGGCAGCTTCTGGCAGTTGCCCGTCTTGTGCAAGATCGCTTATGGGTTCACTGGATCACTCAGAAAAAGATGAGGGGTCGTAACCCTCCGTCAATTCTCCGTACTCGCATGCTGAGTCCAGATGCCGGGAACCACGCGCCGACACCGGGGACAGCGGGAGCCATCGAGAGTCACCCGGAGAACGTGAAAACCGTACCGCTCCACAAGAAGCGTATTGCAGTCGGGGCAATAGGTATTCTCGAACGAGCTTACCTGCCCGGGGATATTTCCGGCATAGACGAAATGGAGCCCTTCACCGTAGCCGATTTCCGCGGCCCGAATGAGCGTGCTCGGCGGTGTATCGCTTGGATCGGTCATCTTGTAGTCCTTGTGGAAGGCCGTCACGTGCCAGGGGATGTCAGGCGACAAGGACCGGATGAATCGTGCAATGTCACGCAGCTCCCTATCACTATCGTTGAATCCGGGTACGATCAGCGTGACTATTTCCATCCAGAATCCGCGTTCGTAAACCATGCGACAGGTCTCGAGCACGCTTTGCAGGGTCCCACCCAGAGAACGATAGTTTCGATCACTGAAGGTCTTGAGGTCAATCTTGTACAGATCGGTCCAGGGACGTATGTAATCGAGGACTTCAGCCGTCGCATTCCCGTTGGACACATAACCGGTGAGAAAATTCTCCTTCTTTGCCTGTTTAAAGACCATGACGGCCCACTCGGAGGTGATGAGTGGTTCGTTGTAGCTACTGATGATGGATGCAGCTCGGTAACGTCGGCTCAGGGCAACGATCTCCTCGGCCGTTATCGGTTCGGGCATCGTGCCCGCCACTGGATCGCGGAGCGCCTGGGATGTCAACCAGTTCTGACAATAGGAGCAGTGGAGATCACACCCGAGCATTCCGAAGGTCATCGCGCGGCTGCCCGGCAGGACGTGAAAGAAAGGTTTTTTCTCGATGGGATCACAGTTGAGGGCGGCAACGTAGTTTGCCGGGACATAGAGTTTTCCTCCCTCGTTGTAGCGGACTTTGCAGATCCCCTCCAGTCCGGGCAGAATCAGACAGCGATGCCCGCAGGCGTAGCAGCGGACTTTCCCATCGGGCAATTTTTCATACAGCTCCCCTTCGACGGCGTATCTTTTCAGGACGCTCTCGAGGGTAACGATTTGAACGGGCTTTTGTCGCGCCATTACTGCCTCCTTGTTCTCTATTATGGCATACTGGTCTGCCCGCCCAAAATGGATCGGGCGGCAAAGGCACAGGCCCGGCAACCTGTATTGACAGTCTCTGATCAAGGGGACTAGGATTGGGGGCGTGAGCCGACGAGGAGCGGAACGCAAAGACGGAGATGCCGTTGTTCAACGCATTCGGGAGGCACTGGGGCAAGAGTGGATTCCTGCGTTGTATGAACGGGAGATCCTGACGCGGCGCACGCGGCGATATGTTTTGAATGCCCCGGGTCCGGGCAGTCGGGTCGAGATCACGCATACACTTCTGGGGATTGAACTGAAGATCGGGCGGCGGCGGATTCTGGTTCCCGATCTGGCCACGGCCCGGTATCTCGCTGTGTTCGCCCGAATCGGGATTGGCGCAGTCGCCATCCCCTATGACATCACGGTGATCTCCTCCCTGGCTGACCGGCTGGAAAGTTCGTTTCAACGCACGATGCTTCTGGCCGATCACTTCAGTGCTGGAGGCAGTCGTCACCGCGCCGCCCGGTTGAAATCGCGTCTGCTCTCCGACATCCGGGCTGCCCTGGCGCGGTTGGGGGCAGGTGCTCGCTATCCCACATTTGACTTGATTGCGACGCGACGACCTTAACCTATGTACAGCGGAGGGAACGTAGCAGCCCCTGCGCGGATTCTCGTGTTGAATCTCGGGCCGCTCAGTCACGCTGTCTTCATGCTCCCGGCGTTGAAAGCTCTGCGCGAGCGGTTTCCTGCGGCGGAGGTGACGGTAGCAGCCACCAGGATGAGCTGCGAACTTTTGGCCCTGACACCGTTCCCTTCGAACATGGTGGCCATTGAACGATGGGAGCCGGGAAAGCTTTATCTCCCCTGGATGGCCTATCGCGCGGTGAAGTTTGTTCACGAGATCGGGAGCCGGAGCTACGACGCGATTATTGATTTCCACGTGAGTCTAGGAAGGAGTTTTGTACTGTGGTGGCTGGCAAACCGGCAGCGGTTCCCGATAGGGCCTCCCTCGGGCCTGTGGGAGATCTTGATCCGTCAGTTGCGGGAAAAGCCGAACCCTCACAAGCATTTCGTTGATCGGTTTCTTGACCAGCTCAAGCCGCTTGGCATCAAAGCAACTGATCGTGTTCCGCGCTTGAGCACAGATCCTTCAAGTGACGTCCGCGCCGGCGAGATTCTCAAGAGTAAGCGCGTTGAGCGGGGTGAAATCCTCATCGGTCTCGACCCTTTCCCGGAAGCAGGAGCACCGTTTCGGCCGAGCGATTTTTACGCCGACCTAGCCCGGCGACTGGTGAATACCTTTGAAGTGAGGCCCCTGCTTGTGGGGACGAGGAGAACTCTGTCAGCCGTGCTATCGCGTTTCCCTCGACAGACTCTCGCGCTCAGACTGAACGCTCTCAGCGAGATCGTGTCGGTCCTGGCACGGCTCACGCTCATGATTTCGGAAGATTCGGCGTACGGGCATATCGCCGCTGCGTTGGGAGTTCCCACGATCATGATCGGCTGCCCGATCACCCGGAAGCCACTTGGTGAGCAGCACCAGTTCATCAATCCGTTTGGCTCGCCAACGGTCACCGTCGGGGACATCTTCTCAATGGCCGTGGAAATGCTCCGACACATGCGTACGACTGCACTGTTTGAACGGTAGGTAAGTTGTTCTCCCTGTAGCGACTTTGCTATGCTTGAGGCCGTCGTGAGAGAAAAGGAGCGCGGTTTCTCGCGTCCAGGCTGGAAGGCCTGTGACACAGTGTGTGAGGAGGAGACATCATGAGTCGAATGTTTGTTCTCGGGCTTGTTTTGTTCGCAGTTGGCGGGATTGCCATCGGGTTGATCCACCGATCCTCTTCCTCGTCCAAACCATCTGTTCACATGGAGTCCGACTCGTCTCAGCAGCCGCCGGTGTCTCAAACCCAGCAACCGCCCAGGGACATCTTCGAACTGGAACGCGCCCGAAATGCGCCGTTGCCGGGACTGGAGGCGCGGCTGGGGACGGACGACGGTTTTGTGGCCGCGATCTTTTACGGGGGCGATACCCTGGGCAGTCTGGAAGTTTGCGGCTGACCGAAAAATCCGTTGGGCGGCGTGGCACGTCGCCAGGGATACATTGTGCATTTCAAGAACCGCTTTCGTGGCGCTGCCATAGCGCATCTTGATACGGGCTACTTCTTCAGCGATCGTCTTGATTTCAATACCCGAAAGTTAGCTCGAGACGCTGCTGTCGGAAACGAGTGGGTCATTCGTGCGTATGATCATATCGGTGTGGATGCCGTCAATGTGTCATATCATGATTTACCTCAGATGGCAAACTGTTTCTCATCGGCGGAATTTAAACGACACGCCTCGACGACGCCGGTAGTTCAGCGCTTCGTCTCAGCCAACGTTCGAGCCAGAAGTGGCCGGCACCAGAGTCCGCGTCCCTTCCTCATCAAAGAGCTTGTCGGGGAGCGCCTTGGGGCTCGGCCCCTGCGCCTCGGCATCGTGGGATTGACGGAGAAGGGGAATGCCTCTGACCCGACGTTTGTGATTGACGATCCGCTCCAGGCTGCGCGTCGCGTGATTCCTCAAGTGCGACCGCGGGTTGATCTCGTGGTGGTGATGGCCTACATGCAGCCTGAGGCCATCGAACAGCTCGTCCGGGAGAATCCTCAAATTGATATCGTCATTGCTGATCTGGGACGGCCTCAGGTTTACCCTCCCCGGACGATAGGAAAGACGTTTATCGCCTACACCTATTACCAGACAAAGTTACTCGGGGAACTGCGCCTGTACCGCGACGGACAAACGGGTAAAATCCGATTCAGCCATCGGGCCGTCGAACTTGATCGCGTGATTCCCGATGATCCCTCCACCGAACAACTCCGGGTGGAGGCCCGAAAGGAAATTGCTGCCATGCAGGAGCTAATTGTCCGGCAACTCCTCAGCGAACGACGGCGGGACAGGAGTTCGACGCGGGATGCTGTTGGCCCGACCTACGTGGGATCACAAACTTGTCAGCCCTGTCATGAAGCAGCTCACCGGGTGTGGGCACGATCCGGGCACGCCCGGGCCTACGCCACACTGCAAAAAGTCAAGCGGGAAAATGATCCGCAGTGCGTCATCTGTCACGTCACGGGGTGGGGTGAGCCGTCGGGATTTGTCAGTCTGGCCTCCACACCACTGCTGAAAGATGTTCATTGTGAGTCCTGCCATGGACCGGGATCGGAACATGTGGCTCGTCCGGCGCGCGGGTATGGTCATACGGTCATGCCTGCTGGGTGCGTCTCCTGTCACACGCGAGAAAATAGCCCCGATTTCGAGCTTGTCAGCTACTGGGCGAGGATCAAGCATTGATCAGAACACGGGTTCCCTTTCGTCGGGCTACGCCGAGGGGAGGGACTCATCGAGAACGAAGAGGAACGAAAGGCCTCCAGCTCGCTCATGGAAGAAATTCTCGATCTGCTGCCTACAATCCTGCGACAGATAGGCTATCAGGAAGCGGTCTGCGAGAAAGCCGTATGTGCCGCCTGGAACCGAATCGTTGGGGATGTGGTGTCGGCCAATGCCGTGCCCTTCCGGCTTTATGAGGGACGTCTCATCGTTTTGACAAGCGATGCCACGTGGAAGAAACAGCTCGAGGCAATATCGCCGGAAATTCTTTACAAAATGAATCGGTTGCTCGGGGCCGATATCGTCAAATTCATCGAATATCGGATTGATCCCTACTACACTCGAGGTCAACGACACCAGGAGTTGGAGATTCGATTCCGTCGTCTGGACGAGATCATCCGCGACCTCGAACCCCTCGTCCGGGACCTTGCCGATGCGGAGCTTCGGGCGGCCTTCCTTCGCGCGGCTAGTAAGTGCATTGAGAGAATCGAAGGGGAGTCCGAATGAATCACTATCTTCTGGTTCTTCGGTGTGGGCTTCACGGTACACGGATGTTTCGATTTTTTGTGGGTGATGCGGTCACTCCACGAAAAGTTCGCCGAAGAGTCCCCGCTGATGTGCACGGAGGGACAATGCTCCCCTCGTTCCTCTCGGTCCGTTGCGGCGAGATTTCTCATGCTCTCAGGGCATCCTCCCGCTCTATACGAAAGGAGGAACGGACGCCTCAACCCATCGAGATTCGCTCACGATGGGGAATAACCAATCCCCGCCTGAGAGAGCAGTTCGATCAGACGAGCCATTGCATCGTCCAGCCGCGCTTCGACGCTGGGAACATCTGGTCCCGTCGTGGACAGTGTGATGCGGAAGCGAACATCTGGTCCGAATTCGCGGGCGCGCGACTTGATGTACACGTCGGGGAAGGCTGAAGTCGCATTCCGGAGAACCGGTGCAAGGATCGTCTCGTCCCGGCATAGGGCGTAAATCTCGCGTTGGCGAAAAACCTGGCGAAAGAGCTGGTGCCAGAGCGGCTGGAGAGGTCCGGTCACAATACCTTTCATCTCCGCGGGAACACCGGGGAGATTGATCAAAATCGTCTGGTCCGTTCGCGTAATGACAGCAGGGGCTGCACCCACAGGGTTCTCGACAGGTTCGCTCCCTTGGGGCAGGCAGGCCATCTTGATCCGGCTGTCAGTCAGGGCGGCGTCGGCGACGTATCCCGCTTCGGCCAGGGCCGTATATTTCCTCCGCACCAGGTCCCGTGCGGCATCGTTGATGACAAGGGGCCTCTGGAGTGCCTCGGACACCGCTTCGAGAGTGAGATCGTCGTCTGTCGGACCGAGCCCTCCCGTCGTGAGGATCAGGTCGGGTTTCCGTTCGAGTGCCTGGCGAAGTTCCCGTGCGATCACCTGTCGGTCGTCGGGCAGAAGGACGGCCCGCTCGACGCGTCCTCCGGAACCGGTGACGAACTGGCACAGCCACTGCGTGTTGGTGTCTAACGTATCACCCAGAAGAAGCTCGTTTCCGATGGCCATGATCTCAACTCTGACCGTCATTGCGCTTACTCCCCGTAGCGGTGAAGATTTTCGATTACTTCGGTTGGGGTCATCCCACCAGATTCCGTGATCACGGTGGTTACAAGGCAAAGGGGTGTCAATTCGAAATACTGATTCCACACACGTAGTCCCACAGGGGCATCGGCCCACACCTCAGCGGGCGGCCGCTCATGGTTGAGGTCAAGCGCCGGGAGATTCGAGGGACGGAATTTAGAGCTGTCAGCGAGGACGACTACCGAAACGCCCATTTCCTGCGCTGCGAGCGCGATCATTCGTGTGCCGATCTTATTGACGACTCCGCTTTCGCACACCGTATCTGCCCCGACGAGGACAAGATCAGCCGTTGGTATCCATCGCGCAGCCGCTGCATCCACAATCAGTGTCGTGGGGATACCAGTGCGGTGGAGGTGAGCAGCGAGGGTTCGTCCTTCGAGTTGGGGACGCGACTCGGTAGCGATAACCGAAAGGCTCCTGCCGGACGCTTGGGCCCGGAGCAGTGCCGTCAAGACGGTTTCACTGAAGGAATGTGTGAGAATGGTCGCGGCCTGCGGAATCGCGGCGACAAAGTGGCTGGCGATCTGTCCGGGGCTCTCTCGAAGGTGACTGACGAAGTCGTCCAGTGCGCGCAGCGCATTCTTTTGCGCCGCCTCGATGGAGACGCCGGATTGGATGGCGCGGGTGACGCTCCTGACGAGATGGAAGAGGGGAGTCATACTGGGCTGCGACTGAATGATTTTCGATCCCCACTGTGTGAGATCCTTGACGAAATCATCTAGAGTCAAAGCAACAGAGCGAGTGATTACGTCCCTGAGTAACTCCGCGGCACGACGGCTAATCTCCGTCGCACCCGATGTAGTGTCTCGAGCTAGACCCTCCAGTCTTTGTTCGGGGGAAAGTTCCATAGGTCGAACCTGCCCGGGCTCGGTCTTTCGTCAGGAGGCGAGCAGTTCGGCATCGGGCTCAATACATCTGGAAGAGCTTCTCGTAATACTCGATGATTTCCGATTGCTCCTTCCGATCCACTTTCAGGAGGTCTCCGATGGCGATAAGACCCTTGACCTCTCCCTCATCAGTAACGACGACGAGATGCTGGATGTCATTGGCGAGCATCGTCCCCAGGCATTCGGCATAGGTGTCGTCGGGGGAAGCTGTCATCGGGTCGGGCGTCATAATTTCAGCGACCGTCGTCGTCTCTGGATCGCGGCCTTCAGCGACAACCTTTGTCATGATGTCCCACTGCGAGAGTATGCCCGCCAGTTTATCTCCGTCGAGAACGGTGATGGCGCGGACATCGCGACGGGTCATTTCCTGTGCGGCGCGGCGTACCGAATCGCCCGCCTGTACCGAGTAGATTTCGGTTCTCGATTCTATGAGGTCACGAATCCGCTTCATGGTCCCCTCCTGGCTCATCATTTGGCAAAGATACGTTAAATCAGGCCATAGGGAGAGCAGATCGGCCGGGATACCAAGCTCAAAAAGAGTGACCTGGGGTCCCAGGACATGACCTGGCAATTCAACCGGTGGACAATGCGTACATTTGTGTGGCGTGAGTATGACGATGCTTCGTTGACCTTCTCAATCCGTATGGTCTCACCCAAGATCAAAGGAGATTTCTCAAAATGAAGGCGACTGTGGATTTTTGGTGAGAGCCAAGCTGTCTCCACCTATCTTCTCCTTTGCCCGCTGGGATTTCACCGCAAAACTAATCAAGCAAGGAGGAAATGTCAACTGCTCTGGCGATGAGTCAAAAATCCCCATCTTTCAAAAAACCAGAGCCTTCCACAAGGCTTTCTGAGGGCAAATCCAAAATTAAGGGAATGCATAAAGTGTTTTCCTCGTGAGGTGGTTGACTTGCGTGCTTTTCGCTTAAACAACCGGGACCTGATGCCCGGCACTGGGGAGTCCCGCCGCCCCAAGCGGGCGACCGCTGTGGAACGCTCAGTTTCCTCAAAAAGATGCAGGTCATACTCTATGTCGGTGGGGTGAACCTAACCCTCGCCGGTAGGATCACTACAGACTACGATATGCTACCTAAGCCTCAGTCGTTGAACCATTTGAATGCTGGTCTCGCTTTTTCCAATTGGGCATTTGGGTTAGGCGATCTATGGTTTATCAGCCGTTTGGGAGCCCTTCTTGACGGAGTACAGCCATTTTTGCTAAAGTTACCGCGTCAAGAAAGTTAGCTGTTGAGTCGTAGAGCGCAACGGGAAAGGAAAGCCACGTGAGAAAGGCCCAGAAAAGAGAGAATCACCCGAAGGCTAAACGATTAAAAGCCAAAGGCTTAGTGTCGAAGACGAAAACGTCCCGAACTGAGCGGAAGCCAGGTAAGCCAGGCTCAACAGCAAAGCGTCGCCCTCAGGCCCTAAGAGGGGTAGCCAGGAAAGCATCGCCCCAGACGTCTTCGGGGAAGTTTCATGTCCCACTCGCAAAAACCAGGCCGGCCAGGCAAGCTGTGGAGCCTGTTGTCCTCGTTCGTCCGAAGGCCACGCGGGCAATTCGCGCCTTCGAGCAGGCGATCAAGATTTTCAATCGGCATGACTTTGAGAAAGCGCGGGAGGCTTTTGAGAGTGTCATTGAACGATTCCCCGAGGAGCCTGAAGTCCTTGCGCGGGCGCGCGCTTATTTGACCATATGTGAGCAGCGTCTCAGTCACTCGCCGGCCACCCCGCGAACGGCAGAGGCTTTGTACGACCGTGGTGTAATAGAGTTGAACCGCGGCCAGATAGGGCAGGCCATCCTCCTCTTTGAGAAGGCTCTTCGCCTGGAGCCCGATGCTGACCATATCGTCTATGCCCTCGCCTCTGCCTATGCAAAGGGTGGGAATATTGAGCGCGCCCTCGAAACCCTGAAGCAGTGCATCCGAAAGGATGAAACCTACCGAATCCACGCGCGACGGGATCCTGACTTCCGGAGCCTCTATACCTGTGAGGAGTTCCAAAAGCTCGTTGGAATGGAAGTAGTAGAATAACGAGGCAACCGGTCTTAGAGGGTCCTCTTGCGAAGCCTCCTTCGATTGGTATTCGTTGAGAAAGTCTGCCCCCTTCACTCCACGAGCGACAGATACACCGTCCCCACCCCAAGAGAAAGCATTCCCCTCAAGGATGAATCGCGGGCTATTCTAACCTGATTCTCACGTGGAAAACCCGGCGATCCTGCCCCCTCGCTTAGCTGCAGCAAATCAAGATTTTTTTAATGGAGCGAAACGCTCCTGGCTCGTGGCAAAAGTCCCGTTGCAGCTACAAGCACCTGCTCGAACCGTAGCGACAGGTGGCCATTTAGCCGCTATGCTTCTGTCGCTTCACCCTCCTCTTCCGCTTCCGTTTCAACCGATTGTGGTTCAGCCGAGCTATTGGGCTTTTCGTCTTTGTAGATGTACTTAATGCTTCGCTTGAAGATCAAGAGATTAGGCTCCCCGTTTCGGTGAAGCTTGATGCATGTTTTGTCGTACCATTCGATGGTCCCCCGCACCACCTCACCATCGTGGAAGACGACCACCATTGGGGTCTTCGCTTCCATCTGCTTCTTGTAGTAATAGTTCTCGGCATGGGTTTGCTCAGGTGGTACACGTTTGCGCTGCTGCGTGGGAACCGTTTGCGTACGAGCAAGAGCATTGGGATCATAAAGACCGCTTGTGGTAATAGTTGGGTATGGTGTTCTTACATTCTTTTTCGTCACTCCGACAAATCCTCCGATTCGATTTTTGAACCCGCTTTTTCCATCGGGGAGAGCAGGAACAGGTGTAATGGTACAGGATGAGGGTCGAATGCGCAAGGGGTCCTTCTGATTTTTCATTGCTGTTGTGCAAAGTGAAGTTCGGAGGTGGTGGTGGAGTGCATGTGAGTTTGACTTCATCAGAGACGAATGCTATAGATTTGGTTTTGCGCATGAGTGAACAAGGATCGTCGAGGTACTCCATGCTGGAGAGGATTCTCAGTATTATTCGACAGAGAGTAAGAGAAAGCGCTCTGGAGCTGTGGGGGATAACTCCGGGTGATGTCGTGGTGAACGTTCCCCCACAGCTTTCGTTTGGAGACCTTGCGCTTCCTGTTGCTTTTGACCTGGCTAAAAGACTGTCAGCCGAGCGACATGAGAAGCGAACGCCACGACAATTGGCCGAAGCGCTTGCCGAGCGACTCCGGGATATTGAAGGTGTCGCCCGCGTGGAAGTGGCGGGAGGAGGGTACATTAATCTATTTCTCAAACGGGCACAATTTCTCCGCCATCTAATGACCGCTGGGGAAGAGGTCACACAGTCGCCGGAAAAGATCATCGTCGAGCATACAAGCATCAATCCCAACAAGGCCGCGCACATCGGTCATCTTCGAAACGCTGTGCTCGGCGACACCCTGGTCCGGTTATTGCGCTCAATCGGACGGCGGGTCGAGGTCCACAACTACATTGACAACACCGGTGTCCAGGTTGCCGATATTGTTGTCGGGTTTCTTTACCTCGAGCGCAAGACGCGTGAAGAGATCGAACAGATTCCCGTGAAATTCGACCATTATTGTTGGGATCTCTACGCCCAAGTGACAGCTTGGTACGAAAGAGAGCCTCAAGCCCTCGAGCTTCGCCGCAGGACACTGGCTGAGATCGAGGCGGGGAACAATCCGACGGCGGAGCTGGCCGAGTATCTCTCGATGCGGGTTCTCAACTGTCAGCTTGATACGCTGGACCGGTTGAATATCCGTTATGACCTCTTGCCCCGGGAAGGGGAGATCCTTCATTTAAAGTTTTGGGATCGGGCTTTTGAGATGCTGAAGTCCGCCGGGTTGGTCGTTTATGAAACGACAGGGAAAAATAAGGGCTGCTGGGTCATGCGCGGGCAAAGACCCACGGGCGATGAGACGACGGCTGAGGAAGAAGCCGCCAAAATCCTTGTTCGCTCCGATGGAACGGTCCTCTATACAGCCAAAGACATTGCCTATCACTTGTGGAAGCTCGGTCGGCTGGGCGTGGATTTCAATTACCGACCGTTTCGGACCTACCAGGATGGTCATGTGACCTGGATCACCACGCGGGAGGGCGAGGAAACCCAACGTCACACCCGTCCGATGTTCGGACATGGGACGGCCTACCTGAGCGTCATCGGGTCCGAGCAGAGTTACCTTCAGGCTTTTGTAAAACAAGCGATACAGGCCCTTGTGCCGGATGACGATCAGGTGCGTCAGAGTGCTCATATTGGCTACGAGAAGGTATCCCTGACCCCCCAGGCCTGTCTGGAGTTAGGCATTGAGTTGAGTCCCGAGGAACAGACGCGGAGACAGATAAGCATGTCGGGGCGTCGAGGACTGGGGGTGAAGGCGGATGACCTCATTGACAAGCTGGAGGAAAAGGCGATAGCCGAAGTGCATCAGCGGCATCCGGAGCTAGATACGGAAGCATGCCGGGCAATCGGTCAGTCAATCGCTCGGGCTGCACTCCGATATTTCCTCGTCAAATATAGCCGTACAACACCCATCGCCTTCGATTTTGCCGAGGCCCTCGCGTTTGAAGGCGAGACCGGGCCTTACGCCCAATATGCTGTCGTTCGTGCCAACAGCATCTTCCAAAAACTGCGGGACGCGGGGATGACGCCGCAGGGACTCGAGGCACTGGAGGAAGGGAATCTCGAACAAATGCTGACGGGTACGGAAGGAGACGATTTGTGGTCGCTCATTTATCTTGCCGGCCGGCTGTCGGAGGTTGTTCGACAGGCCTGTGCCAGCTATGAGCCCGCTTTGGTCGCAAAATACGTCTTTCAACTCGCCCAGCGGTTTAACGCTTTCTATCACACCTACCACATCCTGAGCGAGAGTGAGAGTGCCCGGCGGGAACTCTATATCGCTATTGCCGATCTCGTACGGCGGCAGTTGCAACGGGCTCTCAATCTGTTAGGAATCGAAGTCCCCGACCTGATGTGACATTCCCTATCGCTTCCGAACCCAGGCCCAGTTGGCCAGGGCGAAAAGAGCCGTCACCCCGAAGACGTGGATTTCCGACCATCCCATCTGGGTGATCACGGTCAGTGAGAATCCCAGGCCAATAAGGGCGACAATCTGCCCTCCGGGGAGACGAAAGCGGGGCTGCTCAGAACTTTTTCGCCGCAGGACGATCAGTGCGGCGCATGTTGCTCCGTACGTGAAGAGGCGGGCTATGGCCGAAAGCGATACGTTCCAGGCAAATGTTCCTCCGATGGCCACGATCCAGATACAGAGCGCAGAGGCGATGATGGCTCGATAGGGTGTGCGAAACTGTTGGTGGATCGCGGCGAAACTTCGGGGGAAGTCGCCTCGTTCGGCGAGTGCGAAGGGAAGCCGAGGCGTGTTGAGCATCATGGAACTGAGGTATCCGTAGACGGAGATCATTGCGCCCAAGCTGATCCCTGCGGCCCCCACAGGGCCCAAGAATTCTCGGGCGGCTGCGGCCAGAGGGCGCGAGGTCGGCTCGGATGGCGGAAGGGTGGAGACGACGACCAGTTGGACCAGGGTGTAGACCGTAGCCACAACAGCGAGGCCGACAAAAAGGGCGAAGGGAGCATCACGACGCGGGTGCTTGGCCTCGCCCATGGGCAGGAGTGCTGCCTCGAACCCACCATAGGCGAAGATCAGCAACAGCAGTGCGCGCAGCCAATCATGCTCAGTTGGTGGGGACGTTCCGTCCCAGGGAATTGGGTGAGAGCGAGTCAGGATGAGCCCGAAGATGATGAATAACCCCAGGGGAATGAGTTTCGCCACAGTGAAGACGTTGCTGACTTGTGCGCCTGCCCGAACTCCTCGGTAGTTGATCAGCCCGAGAAATCCGATAAGCAGAGTGAGGATGAGGAATCTTGGCAGGGGCTTCACGGCGGGAGACCAGAACTCGGCCAGATAGTTGACGAAAAGATTGGCATTGGCTCCCGCTGCTGTAATTCGCACGAGCCAGGCCAGCCACGCGATCTGCAGCCCGATGAAACGACCGAAAGCATCACGGGCATATAAATACGGTCCCCCGGCATCAGCATACCGTGAAGCAACCTCAGCAAAACAAGCGACGATGGAACCTATTCCGAGTGCAGCGACAAGGTACGCCAATGGACTGGAGGGACCCAAGAGTCTCGCCACTTCCGAAGGAAGTCCGAAAATTCCGCTGCCAATAATGGAGTTGATGACAAGAGCTGTCAGGCTCCACCGGCCGATCGCGCGGATGAGATGGGGTGAAGAATTTGTCATCGAAGATGAAAGTTTCCCTGACCGAGACGGTCAGAGCTCACGCCCGTCTTCTCCTCCAATCCCGGAGAATTTCCCGAGCCGCGTTGAGCCCGGGCACGCCCATGACTCCGCCACCGGGGTGCGTTCCCGCACCGCACAGGTAGAGGTTCCTGATCGGGGTGCGGTACTGGGCCCATCCTCCCACGGGCCGGAGGGAGAAAAGCTGGTCCAGTGTCATGTCGCCGTGGAAAATATTCCCTCCCGTCAGGCCGAATACCTCTTCAAGGTCAAGGGGGGAAAGAACCTGTCGGTGAATGACGCGGTCCTTGAAACCGGGGGCATACTCCTCGATCAGGTCCATTACCCGGTCGGCGTATTCCTCTTTGAGCTGGTCCCAGGTCCCTTCCGCCAAACGGTAGGGGGTGTACTGGAGAAATACACCCATGATGTGCTTCCCTTCAGGCGCCAGCGTTTTGTCGTAGGTTGTGGGAAATGTAATCTCCAGCAACGGTCGCCGTGATGGTTGCCCGTATTTGGCATCGTCCCAGGCTCGTTCGAGGTCTTCCAGACCAGGACAGATGTGGATAGTCGTCTTATGATGGGGTTGAAGATCCGAGCCGGGTGCGGCGCGAAAGCTCGGCAATGCATCGAGAGCAAAATTGATCTTCATGGAACAGCCGGTCATGCGGATGCGCCGGACATCTTCGGCAAAGTCCGGGTCAAAATGTTGGTCGCCGATCAGCGACAGGAAGGTTCGTTTCGGATCGGCATTGGACACAATGATCCGGCCAGGGATCTCTTCTCCGGTGGTCAAAACGACAGCCGTGGCTCGGCCATCCCGGACGACGATGCGCTGGACTTCGGCGTTCGTTCGGATGGTCGCCCCGGCTGAGCGGGCTGCCGAGGCGATGGCGTGCGCAAGGGCCCCCATACCCCCGCGGACAAATCCCCAGAGGCCGCGATGTCCGTTGACCTTGCCCATCACATGATGGAGTAAGACGTAGGCTGTTCCCGGAGTCCTTGGCCCACCACTTGTTCCGATCACACCATCAGTGGCCAGCGTGACCTTCAGCGCATCCGATTCAAACCAGGGATCGAGAAAGTCGGCTGCGCTCTGTGTGAAAATCCGGATCAGCTCAAGGCGTGTTCTCTCACCAGTCCGCGACACCACCCAGCCGAATTTCCCCAGTCTGAGGAGGTCGGGAAGTCCTGTCCGCACAACGTTCGGTGGGGTCATGAGGAGAATTTGTTCGATGGCCTCGGCGAGCCGTTCGATATGTTCTTCGTAGCGAGGATAGGCGTCAGCATCTTTACGGGAAAATCGGGCGATCTCCTGGCACGTTTGTCTTTGATCCTGCCAGATAGTGAGTGACCGGCCATCGGGGAAGGGAGTCCAGAATGCGGGATCTTTAGGAAACACGAAATATCCGTGACGGGGGAGGTCGAGGTCCCGGATGATACGAGGATGCAGAAGGCTGCACAGGTAGGCGGCAGTGGAGACCTTGAAGCCGGGGAAGACCTCTTCCGTTACACAAGCTCCTCCGATGAGGGAGCGCCGCTCAAGGACAATCACCCTCAAGCCGGCGCGTGCGAGGTAGGCTGCCGTCACAAGGCCATTGTGACCTCCGCCCACAATGACTACATCCCACGTCTGAGTCATGTTCTACCGGTGCCGTGCGCTGCTCTTCGTAACAGCAGGCCCTTGCCATAGGTCGGAGGAGCACTCATCTAGCGTGCGAGCCCCTCAGCTCCACTACGGGCGCAGGCAAACAACTTGCAGTGCTCCTTGAGCATGCATCTGTTGACCACGACCATCAGTCCGGCTGTGAGGGCTCGGTGGGCTGCCTGCTCATCGAGGACGCCCTCCTGCATCCAGATTGCTGGAATCCCCAAACGAATGGCTTCCTCGACGATGGGAGCAACGTGTTCCGAGCGGCGAAAGATAGTGACGACGTCTATCTTTTCAGGGACGTCGCTCAGTCGAGCATATGCGCGTTCGCCGAGGACTTCAACCTCGAAGGGATTGACCGGGATTATCCGATATCCCTGGGACTGAAGGTACTCGGCTACGCCATGACTCGGACGGGTCGGCTTTGAGGATAGTCCCACGACGGCGATGACCTTACTGGACAGGAGAATCTTCCGAATGACGTTCGGATCGTTAATCCGCATCATTCTCGCTCGTCGCCGCTGATTCTGTGTAGCCAATATGAGTAGCACACTTACGGGGGAAATGCAAAATCGGGCCGGAGTGTTCGACTCAAACCGAAGCCTGAGCTGATGGGCCGGAGGATTCTCGCATCCGCACAGCTCTGACCGCCGGCGCTGTATTCAATCTGTCGCTTCTCGTTCGCAGAGTCACAGATGTGATAAAATGGCACTTCTTGTGAGACAACAACTGCGGGGATACCAGGAGGAACGGCGCACTATGTATCGGAGCTTTGATCGGTTGGAAGATGTCAATGAGGATAATCCGCTCGATTCTATGATCTATCATTTTGACCGCGCGGCCCGGCTGATTAATCTGGAGCGCGATCTCTACAACTTCATGCGGTATCCGAGCCGTGAGATCACCGTCTATATCCCTGTGATGATGGATGACGGCCATCTGGAAGTTTTTGTCGGCTATCGCGTGCAGCATAACTTCGCCCGAGGTCCGGCCAAAGGGGGCATTCGCTACGCTCCCGATGTGACGCTCGATGAGATTCGAGCGTTGGCTGCCTGGATGACATGGAAGTGTGCCGTCGTTAACATTCCTTTCGGCGGAGCAAAGGGAGGGGTGGTGTGTGACCCGTCGAAGTTGTCGCGGGGAGAACTGGAGCGACTGACGCGGCGCTACACGGCTCAGTTGCTCGATGTGATCGGTCCTGAGCGCGACGTCCCGGCACCGGACCTCAACACCGATGAGCAGATCATGGCGTGGATCATGGACACATACTCGATGCATGCTCGCCATGCGGTGACGGCGGTGGTCACCGGCAAGCCGGTGGAACTGGGTGGGTCGGCCGGTCGCCGACAGGCAACTGGACGTGGTTTGCTCATCGTCGCGCGTGAGGCGTGTCGCCAGTGCGGCATTTCCCCAGAGGGGGCCCGAGTCGTTATTCAGGGAGCAGGAAACGTCGGAGGGGTGGCGGCCGAGCTTCTCCATCAGGCCGGATTCCGCGTCATCGCTATAGCTGATGCGCTCGGCGGAGTCTATAATCCGCATGGGCTCAACATCCCGGAGCTTATGCACTATCATCGGTCGAATAAAACCTTTCACGGGTATCCGGAAGGGGAGGACATCAGCAATCGAGATCTTCTGGAACTTGAGTGTGAGTTGCTCATCCCGGCGGCCGTGGAAAATCAAATAACATCCCGAAATGCTGACCGTATTCGCTGTAAGATCCTCTGCGAAGGTGCCAACGGACCGACAACGGCCATTGCTGATGAGATCCTTGACAAACGTGGGATTTTTGTCGTGCCGGATATTCTGGCTAATGCCGGTGGGGTCACTGTGAGCTATTTTGAATGGGTGCAGGATCGAATGGGTTACTTCTGGAGTGAACAGGAAGTTGTTGAGAAACTCGAAGCCGTTATGGTAAAAAGCTTTCGCGACGTCCTCGGTTACGCCGAGCGGTTCGGCGTAACGATGCGTACGGCAGCCTATATGCTGGCGATTGATCGTGTGGCGTACGATACGAGGATACGTGGCATTTATGCCTGAGTGGAGGAAGAGGTCAATGTGGCGGCGAATTCTCAGCAGCTTACTTGTGGTGATAGTGACTGCTTTAGCTTCTCCTCTTTCGTTGGGAAGCTCTTTTCCTGAAAGCGATTCACCTCCGTTGTGGCAGTGGACGCTCACAGGCCCCTTTGGCGGGGATGCCCGCCGGTTGGCTGCTCACCCCAGGCTACCGAACCGCGTGTTTGTGGGAACTAATGACGGGCAATTATTTCGTTCGGAAGACGGGGGACGACGCTGGGTGCTGGTCACGGGATTTAATCGGCCAGGCTTTTGCGTGAGCGAGATTCTCATTGATATCGAGAACCCTGACACGCTGTATGTGGCGGGGTGGTTGCTTTTCCATGAAAACGGCGGGGGGATTTACCGGAGCCGGGACGGAGGTGTCACATGGGAGCTTGTGCTACACAGTCAATCGGTTCGGGCACTGGCCCAGTCCCCCACACGCCCCGATGTCCTGGTGGCGGGAACGCTCGATGGCGTGTTGATGAGTCGTGATCGGGGAAGCACATGGCAGAGGATCTCCCCCGAAGGTCACCCGGAAATACGTAATATCGAATCGCTGGCGGTTGATCCTCGTTCGGAACAAATAATCTACGTGGGCACATGGCATCTGCCCTGGAAGACGGTTGACGGGGGAAGGACCTGGTTCCGAACCGGAGGCCGAGACACTGGAATCGTGGATGATTCGGATGTCTTCAGCATCGTCATTGACGGTTCCAACCCGGACGTTGTTTACCTGACAGCATGCACGGGAATTTACAAGTCAGTGACAGCCGGCAGAAGGTGGTCGCGCGTGAGCGGAGTTCCGTCGCGGAGCCGACGGACGCTGACGCTGGCGCAGGATGAGGGAGACCGGAGGGTTGTATATGCAGGGACGACCGAAGGGCTTTGGAGGACAACGGACGGAGGAGCGACTTGGAGTCTGATAACATCTGATCGGTTAATCGTCCAGGATATCGCGTTGATCCGGGACCCGGGTGACGCAGGCGCAACAGTTCTCATTGCTACCGAAAATGCTGGCATTCTGGCGCTCCGTCCCGGCCGCGACCGTTTTGAGACGTCCAACGAAGGGTTCTCAAATCGAACGGTTTCTGTAGTTGTGGCAGATCGAGAAATCCGTGGGCGGATTTACTGCGGCCTGTTGCGCCGGGGATTGTCGAGTCCGTTGTTTCTCAGTGAGGATGGTGGCTACACGTGGTCAGAGGTGACATCGGCACGAGAGCTCCTGGAGATTTTATCGCTGTTTCAATCCCGAAAGAGAGGAGACGTCTACTATGCCCTGACTCCACGCGGAATCTTTCGCTCGGAAAACCGGGGTCTAACATGGAGTCGGATGCCGTCGGTGGAGTCAGAGGCTGTCAAGGGAAAGGAGGCGGAAAGCATCGTCGAAGTGGCCGAGACGTCGAAGGGAGATCTGCTGGCCCTCACCCGGAGGGCGCTTTACCTCTTCGATCAAACAAATCAATCGTGGCGGCGGATTACTGTTGCGTGGAGTGGAGTTCGCTTCACTTCGCTGCACGCAAGTGAAACGGACGCTCTCTTTGTGGGAACGGATAGCGCGATCCTTCTTGAGAGTCGGGATCGAGGTCAGCTATGGAAGCGATTGCATATTCCGCCTGCCGCCGGGGCCATCCAGGCGATATTCGCTCATCCCGCCGACGAGGGACTCCTCTTTATCGGGACTCCTGTTGGGTTATTCCGTTCTCATACGGGAGGAAAACACTGGGAGAGGTGCAGCGACGGGTTGCCGGTAGCCGATATTGTTTCGATCCGGGTGCGGCCTGATCAACCAGATGAGATGGTGGTTTGCGACTATCGGCGGGGAGCAATTTACTATTCCCGGGATCGAGGTCGCACATGGGAGCGGATTGATGCCGTGACGGCCAAGTCAAGAGCCTGGATGGCGAGTTTCGATCCGTTTGATACGGACCGCGTGCTCGTGGCCTCAAGTGGTGCGGGCGTATATGTTGGGATCCGTCAGGCGCGCAGGGAGGCAATTTCGTCTTCACTCGCCTTCGTAAGATTGCGCCTCTTGACTAGTCCTCAGTGAGATAGACATCCCCCATCACGTATTTCCTTAACGTGTTGAGGGACAGCTCCTGCCCTCGGAGTACATCAGCGGAGGAAAGTTGAAGAAAAGGGTGAAGAAATTAGTTCTTGACTTTTCCTGGTGCTTTCGTACTATAGCGTGCCATGATGTTGCGCGAAGAGATAGTACGGCAAGTCCGAGATCGGGTTGAGCGCGTGCTCGTATCGCTAAAACCAATCGGGAGTGGATGCGATGAGACGACAGTTCCAGTTCATGATCGTGGCTGCAACAGTTATTCTTGCCGCCGGGGTTTACGTCTCTCTCGGTTCCTGGAAAACGTGGATCCTGCTTTCTCCCCTGAAAGTATCGGTCATCTGGGCTGACGTTGCTCCGACCTCTTCGACGAGCGAAGCGGAGGCTCGGAGGAAAGTAGATCCGACGGATCGGAGTGTTGTGATATCCCGTACCGAGGCGGATTTTGGTGTGGTCCCGGTAGGGGAAACGAGTCGGGAGATCCCCTTCACCGTCACCAATGGAGGTAGTGTTCCGTTGGAGTTGAGAGGGATTCACAGTCGAACGGGAGCTTTTGTCGTGGCACGGGGACCAAACCTCCCAGCTCGAATTGGATCGGGAGTTCGCGTAACGGTTTCGCTTATTTTTTCGCCTCGTGAACTGGGCCCCGTGAACGACGTGGTTGAAATCTCTACGAATGCAAGCAACGGACCCGTCACCATCCCGGTTCGAGGGCAGGGCATCGCCTCGATAGCACCTGTTCATTTAGTGGGAAAGCCGAGGGTTCAAGAGCGGGAAGCCGGACACATGGCGAGAAAGTTAACGCAGAAAGAAGAAGGCGACAAAGGGCATGTGGAGGTGCCTGCGCGGGATCCGGAGAGTTCAAAGCCCAGCGGTATTATTACCATCGGGGTCTCACCGATGCCAGGCACGATTGCAACTGGGACCGTCGCAACGAACATGCCGTTACCTTCCTGGCTGGACTCGGAGCCATTCCGCAAAAGTGTGCCGTATGTCAGACTCGCGGTGCAAAGGCTGAGGGAGACCCGCAACCAGATCATCCGGTGCGAATGGGAAGTTGTGAATCCAACCGGTCGGCCTCTGAGCTACTCGCTCTATTACGAACGGGAGGGTGAACGAGTCCTGCTCATGTCGGGCCTCAGCGGGCAGAGCACTGATCTTGACCTGGCCAGTCTAGCCGGTGGTCGAATTATCGTTCAGGCCACGGACGGGAGCTTCACGTCCGAGGATTCCATCAGCTTGGCTTCGAGCGAGACTCACGGCGGCGGCAGTACGACTCTCGATCCGCGCCTCAGGCACTAAGGGAAGGCCATTGGCGCGGTCATCGAGCGTTCAGGCGAGGTCTGAAAGAATTCACTTCATCGTGGTTTCTTCTCAAGCAGCTCCTCAACCTATCTATCCGGACAGTTAACCTAGCGGAAGGCCTGGTCCACTTGATGAGGTAACGCCTCAGAGGAGAGTATCACCTTAGGGTCGTTCCAGTGTGAGCCATGCCTTAAGGTATTTTCTCTATAACAGTCCTTCAGGTTTTCCTCTCACCGTATGATCTTGAACTAGAATGGAACATCATCGTCAGTTACTGCATCGCCCGGTGGTGGCGGAACGAGTGGTTCTTCCTCTGTTTCTTCCGCGGGTTCAGGGGCCCGTCGGTCAAGAAAGCGCATGTCGGTTGCCTGGACTTCAAGCGACGAACGTATGGTTCCATCGCGAGCTGTAAACTCGTTCAGGCTCAAACGTCCCTCGATGTAGACCAGGCTCCCCTTTTTGAGGTACTGGTGAGCGAGTTCCGCGAGCCTTCGCCATGTGGTCACGCGGAACCAGGTCGTCTTATCCTGAAATTCCCCAGCAGCGTCTCTTCGACGCTCATTAGTGGCCACGGAAAAACTGCACACGGGGATTCCCTGAGGGGTGTAGCGGAGTTCGGGATCACGTCCCAGGTTACCGACAATTATGATTTTGTTGAACGACATAGGGACCTCCTCTTTGCAAAGGAATTAAGGAGCTGAAACCCTCAGTGCCTCGGGCGCATCATGGAAGCTCATGGTCTTCTCCTCGGTCGAGTTTGGCGGGGTCGGGCTTGAGGCTCCTCGACCGGTACGCCCATCTGTTCCAGGCGCTGTCGGGCGGCGAGGGTCTCGGGTTGGTTGGTTCCTCCTTTAGCCAGGATTCTGAGTTCAGCGATGGCTTCGGCCTCACGCTTGAGTTCGAGTAGGGCGAGGGCTTTTTTCAATCGGGCTGCCGCAAGTTTGTTGCTCTGCGGGAAACTTCCGATGAGGCGATCGAACTCGATGATGGCTTGGTCGTAGCGGCCCTGTCCGTAGTGACATTCGCCGATCCAGTACTGGGCGTCGTCGGTCGTCTCCAAAGACGGGAAGCGCTCGATGAACTGTTGAAACTGAGCGATGGCAAGCTCGTAATGACCCCGGAGGTAGTCTCCGTAGGCGGCGCTGAAAAGCTGAACGGGATCGGTGGGATCTATTCGAGTCGGTGACTGGCGCTGCCACTCGGCGATCGTTTCTCTCAACCCCGCGATCTGGTCGCTCACCTGGGCGATTTTTTCCGTAGCAGACCGGAGGTTCGTCTCCAGAGCGAGGAACTGTGAGTTGACCGTGTTGAAGTTTCCCGTCACTTTAGCCTGGGTATCGCTGAGCGATTGTTGAACAGTGCCGAGGGTGTGATTAAGGACAGCAACCGTATCATTGATCTGGCTGATAAGGGCCAGGAGTTGTCCATTGCTCCGATCAACCGATGTCTGGAGATCGCGAATATGGCGTTGCAGGACGATGACTTCCGCCTGGAGTTTTTCGATCGCCTCGATCTCCTTTTTACCAACGGGTGACGGGCTGGCCACCGCACCCACAGAGATCAAGGCCAGTGCCAACCAGAAGCCAAGAGTTCTCGTGTTCATATCTCTTCGTCCCTCCACGGCGGCGAGGTCGGGGATCACGCTCATGGCGTGTAACTCCCCTCCTTGGGGCGCATTAATGTGTGAATCAGCGCCCTCGGCTCCTCCGCCTTCTCTTCTTCGTCAACTCTAGCGGAACAAGCGGGACCTTGACAAGCGGTTTCATCGCTCGACCGCGAGCACGCCGGAGAGGCTCCCATCCCCGATGGCGAGCCTCCCGGCTTTGTCCTTACGCTATGCGGTGGCTACAGGCGATCCCGTCCGCGAGCCAGGTCCGATTGATCATCGCCGTGGAGTTCTCTCACCCCCTTCTATGTAGATGAACTCCGCCCGTCGGTTCAATGCCCAGGCTCGCTCGTCGTGGCCGGGATCCGCCGGTCGAGTTTCGCCGAAGCTGATCGTCTGAATCCGTTCGGCGGCGATTCCCAGGCTCATGAGGAACTCCTTGACGGCGTTAGCACGTCGGTCGCCCAGGGCCAGATTATATTCTTCCGTCCCGCGTTCGTCGCAGTGTCCTTCTATTCGGAAAATTATTGTTCTGTTCTCCGACCGGGAGAGCCAATCGGCGGCCCGGCGGAGTCGGGCCTGTGCTTCTTCATCAAGTTCCGCGCTATCGAAGGCGAAGTAGACGACGTGGACGGCAGCGGCGAACTCCTCCGGGATGTTGCGTGGGGGTGGAGGCGGCGGCGGAGGTGGCGGGGGCGGAGGAGGTTCGGTGACAGTCAGCCGTGCGCTGGCCGATGCCTCCCCGCCGGGTCCTCGTGCGATGGCCGAATACGTCGTTGACTGAGAGGGCGAGACACTCCGACTCCCACTGACTTCGACCGGGCCGATCCCGGAAATTTCGACGGAGTTAGCGTGTTCGCTCTGCCAGCGGAGTGTTGCGCTTCGGCCTCGTTCGATGACCGAGGGCTCCACTGACAATGTGATCGTTGGACGGGGTGGCGGAGGGATCACCTCGACGCGGGCCGTTGCTCTCGCTTCGCGCGAGCCGCGCTTGCCCACGAGTTCAAAAGTTGTCGTTTCGCGTGGAGCGACCCGCGTTGATCCCGACTTTGCAACGGGTTGGTTGTTCAGGGTGACCGTTCGCGCATGCTTTGATGTCCAGGTTAATTCGACCTCCTCACCCTGATTGATTCGTTCCTTTGACGCGGTCAATGAGACTTGGGGACGGCACGCTGACCCCAGAATGGCAACGGCAGCAAGGCACAACAAGACGCTCTTTTTCATGATGTCCCCCCAGGAAAGGTTATGGTGACCATGCCGGTAGTCGTCCACCGGAGGTCGTGATTTGTTTTATGCCCGTTCCGTCAATGTGCATGATGTAGATCTCGGACCGACCTGTCCGGTCTGATTGAAAAGCGAGGTGGCGACCATCGGGAGACCAGGTCGGACTCTCGTTGTTCCCAACGCCATCGGTGAGCTGGAGGATCTCACGGGTCGCCACATCGAGAAGAAAGATGTCGAATGTCGCCGCCTCCGGCGGACGCCAGGCGAAAGCGATATAGCGTCCATCCGGGGACCAGGCGGGAGAATCTGCCGAACCTCCGCGATCCAGGAGTCGGCGGAGGTTGGTTCCATCGGCGTCAATGACGTAAATCTGTGGAGTCCCGCTACGATTTGAGATGAAGGCGATTTCCCGACCGGTTCGAGGATTCCAGCGGGGCGACGAGTGAATCACTGACGGCTCATCGGTGAGCTGGCGGATCGTCTTTCCATCGCTGGATGCAACATAGAGCTGCGTGCTGTTACTGTCTTTGCTCGAACAAAAGGCGATCCACCGTCCATCGGGAGAAAAGACGGGTGACAGGGTCGTGCCCTGACTGAAGTGAGGGAAGGGGATAAGGGATCCATCCCTGACCGAACGAATGCGAATGTTGGGTACCCCGGTGGCAAAGGAGACATAGGCGATCTTCTGCCCATCCGGAGACCATGCGGGCAACAAGGCGAGCGATCCTTCCTGTGTCAATGGGCGAATCGAGGCTCCGTCATAGTCCATGAGGTAAATTTCACTGCGCCGGCCGGATCCTGAGACAAAGGCAATCTGGCTGGTGGCGATGCCTGGTCTGCCGGTGAGGGCCTTGACGATTTCGTCAGCCACGCGATGAGCGATCCGCCGGGCTTGATCGCGTGACCCCCGATGCTGAACAGAAAGGATCTTGGTGCGGGCCGGCACGTCGTAGAGATAAGCCTCGACGATAAGCTCTTGGGGATCGGCGGCAACGTTGCCGAAAACCAGATAATCAGCCCGTGTGGGATCGCTGCTCCAGCGAGCGAAATCCACCTGTGAAGGGTCGGCCGGTTTCTGATTGGGATAGAGGCTCCGACCGACGACGTGGGCGACGGCAGCAAATGTAAGATCGTCAAACAAGACCTGACTGATCGTTGCCGCCGCCGATTCTGCTCTCTCGGTTCGCGGAGCAAAATCGGCGACCGCCAGGGACGGCCCGCTTCCGGGTGTGACGATGATTTTGCCAATTTCCTGCTTCAGCGGTTGCTGCCCCACGCCTTGGGATGGCGGGATCAGCGCAGCCATACCGAGCAGCGCGATGCCAACCTGTCGTCGTTCAAAGCGGAATCCCCACATCATCAGTACTGGAAATATATCTCGGCGAAAGCTTCACGAATTCCCGGAAGGAAATCCCCGGGAAAGGGAATGGGATTTCGGTTTAACTCGAGCAAGGCAGCTTCGACACGGGCATCGATCACGGGATTGCCGCTCCGGGTGACGAACGCCAGGGGGTCGAGACGACCATTCACGATCGAAAGAACCCTGCCCGTCCGATCAAATCTCACGCGCACGACGACAAACCGTGAGTTCCCGGAGTGAGAAGGTGCATAGCGATAATAGCTCATAAGCGCTTGTTGCAAACGACGGCCGTAATCGGATCCACCGGGAATCCCCTGGCTGCCGAATCCTTCTCCGATTCCAATCCCTCCTCGCAGCCCAAAAGGGGCCGTCGGGGAGCCACCCGTTGCGGCAGATGGTGTCCCAATCCGAGGCGGAGAGAAGAGTCGCGGAGCCGGTGCAACAGGTTTTTCGGTTGGTTGTGAGACAGGTGAGCGCGGGGGCGTCTCGAGAGCGATGTCCTCTTTTCCTGCGCTCGGCCCCCCACTCTGGTGCATTAACTGCTTACGAGCCTCAAGTGCCGCTTCGGACGGTGCAACCGAGGGAACCTCTGAGGGGGAGACGATACCGATGGCCACAGCTCCTCCCGTGGTTCCCTCTCCGGCAACAGCTATGAAGGTCTCGTTGCGCGGAGATCGCCAGCGCGAGATACCCACCAGCAGACAGAGCAAAAGCGCATGAGCGAGCACCGAGATGAGGAGCGACCGACCGTAGATGTCGTTGATGTGAAGTTGCGATGGGCCGGCGATCCTCATGATCACTTGAGTGGCTCGGTCACGAGATTGACGCTGGCTCCCGCCGATCGGCAGAGACTCAGGACGTAGGCGATAATACGGTAGGGGGTTTCTCCATCACCCCGAATGAAAACACGCTTGTCGCTGGATTGAGAGAGGCGCTCGGTGAGCCGGGCCGGTAGATCATCAACGGGTATGGCATCATGTCCCATTCTTCCGGCTGTGCCGAGATAGATGTTCCCCTGCTGATCAATGGTGATGATGATGGCGCGGCTGGGTGGGGGCTGAGCTTCGACCGTCTTTGTTTTGGGAAGTGTCACGCGAATTCCCGTCTGCAAGAGCGGCGCCGTAATCATGAAGATGACCAGCAATACGAGCATGACGTCAACGAGGGGCGTCACATTGATCTCGGAGAGGGTTGTGAGGCCCCGGTTATGATGATGAAGATCGGATAAGGCCATAGGGCATGGGAGACCGCTCGGCGCGGGCCAGGAGTTCAAGCATGAATTGCTCCGTCAGCGCCGAAAGTGAGCGAAGCCGGGCGACGAAATAGTTGTGGGCGAAATAAGCGGGCACGGCGGCAAATAGTCCCAGAGCAGTGGCCGCCAGCGCCTCAGCGATCGCGGGGGCAACGGTTTCGATCGAGGGTTGGACGCTCGACGAGAGTCCCTCGAAGGCCATGATGATCCCGACAACAGTTCCGAAAAGTCCAATGAAAGGGGCAGTCGTTCCGATGGAAGCGAGCCAGGGAATACCCGCTTCGAGCTGACTTACGGAGGCTAGTGCTGTCTTTCTCAGCGTGCGTTCTAGGACTGTGGCCCGAGCTACAGCCTCACCCTCTGGAAGTTCCTCCGACCGTGACAGCTCAGTATGACTAGCCAGATAAAGAGCAGCCAGGGGACTACGAGGAAAGCGGCGGGATGCTCGAAGTGCTTCGCGGGTGTTAGAAAGGTCGGCGACGGCGGTGAGAAACTCGTGAGATTCGCGCAGAGCGTGTCGGATCATCTGATATTTGCTGATGATGATGGCCCAGGAGACGATCGAGAGTGCAAGAAGAAGACCCATGATGACGAGGGAGGGCAGCGATGCATGAGCGATCAGACGAACGAGATGTTCCGTTGAGCTTTGAATAATGACTGTCATCTTTGGTCTCCGCTGCGACCGCTCAACTTCTTGACTCAGAGGGTCATTTTAGCGGTGCCACTGGGGTGTGTCAATCATCTCCGTCCGCCTGGGGTAGACGTTCACCTCACAATGTTCGTAAGGATCGGTGATTGGCGGAAGTGAAAAAGACGGATGACAGGCTCAGGGGTTTGTGATACACTTGGGGGCGATGCTGAAGTTCCTGAAGATCTCGAACCTGGCGGTGATCCGAAACCTCGACCTGGAGTTCGAGGGGGGACTAAACCTCCTGACCGGAGAAACGGGTTCGGGCAAGTCAATCATCGTTGATGCCGTTTCTCTCCTATTTGGTGATCGCTCAAGTTCCGACCTAGTGCGCAGTGGAGAGGAACGAGCGACTATCGAGGGGCTATTTATCATTGAAGCGAGCGGGGTGGAGGAAATCTGCCGCGCCGCCGGTTTGGAGCTCCCGGGAGGAGAGATCATCATTCGGCGAGAGATTTATGCGTCGGGCAGGAGTCGGGCTTTTGTGAACGAGCGACTCGTTTCGCTCGCGTTCTTGAAGGAGATTCGGCCCCGACTGGTTGACATTCACGGGCAGGGGGAGTCGCAGACGTTACTCGTTCCCCGCACACAGGCTGCTCTTCTGGATGCCTATGCTGGGGTGGAAGCCTTGAGCGAGCACGTGCGCGATCTGGCCGAGCGGTACTGGCAGCTGCGCTCGGAGCTGGATCGGTTGCGCACCAGCGAGGCCGAAAGGCTGCGGATGCTGGATGTTTATGACTTTCAGATTGCGGAGATCGAGAAGGCGAAACCTCGGGCTGGTGAGGATGAAGAGTTACAGAAGGAGCGACGACTGCTCGTGAATGCGGAAAGGGTCTATCAGCTCACCTCGGATTCTTATGCCGCTCTGTATGAGAGCGATGAGTCGGTTCTCCGGCGGCTCGGGCGCGTGAAGAAATGGCTCCAGCAGGTAGCCGAGGTAGATGCTCAATTCCGTCAGGTGGAACAGGAATTGGAACGAGTTCAGGCTGTTGTTGAGGACGTCGCCTACTTCATCCGGGAGTATATTGGGTCGCTTGACTTTGCTGCGGGCCGGCTGGATGAAGTGGAGGCTCGACTGGCGGAACTCGAACGACTGAAGAGGAAGTATGGTCCTACGCTGGAGGATGTTCTGTCATCCCTGGAAGCGATGAAGCGCGAGCGTGAACGACTCCTGTTGAGCGACGTACAGAAGGAGGAGCTGGAGAGGGAAGTCGAGAAGATTGAGCGCGACTATTTGAGGGCGGCTGAGCAACTGCGTGAGGCGCGCCATCGCGCCGCCCGCCAGTTGGAGCGGGCGATTCGATCGGAGGTGCGCCAGTTGGCGATGGAGCAGATTCGGTTTGATGTTGCCTTTCATCCGGTGGAAGTGATTCCCTCGGTCGAGGGGCTGGAGAGGGTCGAGTTTCTCGTCGCAACAAATGTCGGGGAATCGCTCAAGCCTTTGGGGAGAGTGGTCTCGGGGGGAGAGCTGTCTCGTTTGATGTTAGCGCTGAAAGTCATTGGGGGGCGGATGGTTGGACCACGTACGCTGATCTTCGATGAGATTGATGCGGGTATTGGCGGGCGCGTGGCTGAGTTAGTGGGTCAGCGTCTGAAGCAGTTGGCGGCGACGCATCAAGTCTTTTGCGTCACGCATCTTCCGCAGATTGCGAAGTTTGCCGATGTCCATTACCGTGTCCGGAAGGAAGTGGATCCGAAGCGCGGGACGGAGGTCCAGGTAGACCGATTGAGTCAGGAGGAGCGGGTGACGGAACTGGCCCGGATGCTGGCGGGCGAGCGGGTGACGGAGATCACGCGCCGCCATGCGCGCGAACTGCTCAGGACGGTCTGAGGGTTCCAATAAGTTTATGATTTCATGGGTATTAGGAGGAATGTCGGCGAGCCGACATGAGCAAAAAATTCTACATTGAAACCTACGGCTGCCAGATGAACGCTCTCGATTCGGAGGCTGCTGCGGCGCTTTTGCGACGGCTGGGCCTGGAACCGACGGATGATCTGGGAGAGGCTGATATCGTCCTTATTAACACCTGCATGGTCCGGGAGAAGCCCGAGGAAAAGGTTTATACTCGGGTGCACCAGATCCGGCGCGCTAAGAAAGAGGCTGTTGTGGGGATCATGGGGTGTATGGCTCAAGCACATGGTGGGGCGTTGCTCGAACGACTTCCTGGAGTGCGGCTCGTCGTCGGCACGCAGAAGCTCAAGGTTCTTCCGGAGATGGTACTTTCAGTTGACGGCGAGCCACGCGCGGACGTCAAGACCGAAAACATCCCGGAGTTTGTCGAAATCGCTCCCTGGGAGCGGACGCGTCGCCACAGTGCGTTTGTGACGATCATGGAGGGCTGCGACAAGTTCTGTTCGTTTTGTATCGTTCCCTTTACCAGAGGACGCGAACGGAGTCGCTCTCCGGAAAAGATTCTTGGTGAGCTTCGGGCCTTGCGGGATATGGGCTATAAGGAGGTGTGCCTGCTCGGGCAGAATGTAAACAGCTATGGACTGAGTCGCCGGCGGGAGGACGGGGAGCGAATGACTTTTGCTGAACTTCTCCGCATGCTGGCTGAGAAGTCCGGACTGCCCCGAATCAAATTCACAACGTCTCATCCCAAGGACTTCAACCGGGAGATCGTGCAAGCCATTGAAGACTACCCGAACCTGTGTAACTGGGTGCACCTGCCGCCGCAATCGGGGTCGGATCGAATTCTCGGCATGATGAATAGGGGTTATCGGCGGG
>DATLZR010000132.1 GCA_035573895.1 Blastocatellia bacterium
GGCGGTCCTGTCGCCAGCAATCTTCGTATCGTAAGGACCACCGAGATGCTCCTCAATCGGTAATTTCCCCCGACGCGCGGCCTGGAAATGGAGATGATCGGGGGCCGACGCCCCGCATTTCGCTCCGTTGTAGAGCACAAAGTAATCGGGGGCGAGATCATGGGCGAGGTCAAGAAGGACGTGAAAAACTCCAGCCAGAGCCTGGGGTCGGTGATCTCGGTGAACGATCGTCAGATGACCCGACAGGATGGGGAAGGGATTGCAGAGGATGACGAACTCCTCACCGTAAGGCAGGCCCTTTTCTTCCGGTGGCAGCCCCTCGGGGCAGAGAAAACACTGGCGCTGCCTTATTGCCCTGTCGTCAACGGCAGCAGTCGTGCTCGTGAGACGGCGTGGATTGTGCTGGGCGACGAGGCGAATCCCATCGAGAGCAAGCTCCTTGACCTGAACGCGCGACAGCCCTTCAACTCCTTCTTTGAGGAGAGGCCAGGATTGTTGCTGGTGAGCCATCAAGACGTCCAGCAAAGCGGGCCACCCCGAAGCGCTTAACCGCTCCGTTTCAGTTAAAGTGAGAAGTCGCTCATTCCACACAACGTCTGGGAATGTCACCACGGATGGAGGCAAATCAACACGGATCCTCTCTCCGCCCTGTGTCCATCTGTTCTCGCCGGTAGTGAGATCATCGTGGATTCTGGGCGGGAATCTGCGCTCCATGAACAGGTCCTCCGAAAACGTCGCGCGGGCTTTCTTGCGGAGCAAGCTCCAGGGCGTGCGCACGGTCGCAGGCGGGAAATCCGCGCTCCTTCAGTCGCAACGGGAGAGTCCGCGCTATGTTTCCTTCGTTGCCTCACATTCATTCGGGAACGCCTCATAGGGCTGGCTCACAGTGCGCAAGTAGTCATCGGTTCCCGCCAGCCAGTCCTCGCGCGGGGGCGAAAAGACGTCGAGATCGAGCGTGTCTTCGAGCGCCACCGCTTCGTGAGGCACGTTGGATGGAATGTGAAGCACTTCACCTGCCCGAACGATAATCTCCTGTCCCTCCACGAAAAATTTCAGTGCCCCTTCGAGGATGTATGTGATCTGCTCGTGAACATGTTGATGTTGAGGAACATGACACCCACGTTTGAGAAACACCTGGGTGATCATGAGCCGTTCGCCCCAAATCATCCTCCGGTGGAGCCACTGATTGACCGGCTCCTTCGGAATATCCTCCCAGCGATAATGCGTGACCGGCATAGTGATCCTCCCCTGTTCCGAGTCGGAGAAAGGTTCTTCGTTTTTCTCCGTTATGCTGACATCTGCCAACGATCAGTTTCTCTCACAAGCACCAAAGCGTATCAGATGCAGAATGAAATAAGCAACGACCAAAAGCTCTCCGACGATCCTGCTGATTCTGCCGAAAGTGTTGGGAACTGCGGGCTCTCGAGCCATTCTGTGAGAAGCCGACGCTCCGTTACCCGGAGGGCTGCTCGCGGTCTCCTGATTCGTTCTCTCATATTCGATCCGAGATGATGTTTGACTCTCTCAGAAGGCACTCCTTAAAATTCGTCGTTGCGGTATCTCGAGAGCGGAAGCAATAAGGGGAGGAACACATCATGGCCACACGACCCATTCGATTTGGCGTGCAAACGTGGACTCAGAGGGTGACCTGGGCTGAACTGAAAGAGACATGGAAGCTCATTGATGCGCTCGGTTATGACACGGCCTGGACGTGGGATCACTTCTATCCGATCAGTGGAGATGTTTCTGATCCGTGCCTCGAAGGATGGATCACGGTGACGGCATTGGCGGCCGAGACATCGCGGGTGAAGGTCGGGGTGCTCGTCACGGGCAATACCTATCGGCATCCCGCCGTGCTGGCGAAAATGGCGACGACGCTCGATCACACAAGTGGCGGTCGGTTGATTCTCGGGTTGGGGGCGGCCTGGTATGAGCTGGAGCATCGAGCCTACGGGATTCCCTTTTATACAGCGGCGGAGCGAATTCGCCGGCTGGGCGAAGCCTCAGAGATCATCCAGCGCTTGTGGACGGAGAAGCGAGTCACATTTCACGGGCAGTACTATGAGTTGCTCGATGCCTATTGCGAGCCCAAGCCTCTTCAAACGCCGCACCCGCCTTTGCTCATCGGCGGCGCTGGAGAGAAGCTCACGCTTGGTGTTGTCGCCCGTCATGCGGATATCTGGAATACATTTGGTTCGCCGGAAACGTTCCGCCGGAAGATCGCGATTCTCGCCGAGCATTGCCAGCGAGTGGGACGAAACCTGAGCGATATTGAAATTTGCTGGGCTGGAACAGGGTTGATCACTCATTCGAATGAGGAGAAACGCACCCTTCTTGAATCCCTCGCTTCACTCTGGGGTAGCCGACCGGAAGAGATCGAACCCGGCACCTTAATCGGCTCGGTGGACCAGGTCGTCGAACGCATCGGGCGCTTGATCGAGGTGGGAGTGACTCATTTCATCGTGACCGCTCGTTCGCCGTTCAATCACCGATTCCTGGAAGTTTTTGCCCAGAGGGTGATTCCGCAGTTTCGGTAAAGGACATCGTATTCTGAAACGCAAACCCCCTTTCTCGAAGTCGCGGAAAGATAGCACCATTGCGACTGTGCGCAAGCTGGAAAGGGGCCGCTGCAGGTCCGGAGGTTATTTAATCCTGTCGGGGCTTATCGGTTTGTCAAAGAGTTTCGGATCAATGGCGGCATTGAACTGGATGGATTCAATACTGATGCGGGCGACGTGGGTATCTCCCTTGAAATGATCAATCCGCAGCGGGGCCTTGATGCCATCGAAGTCCTGAAAGAGGTAAAAACGGTCCTCTTCTTGTCCGTAGGCGACTTTCACCGGAAGCCGGGTTTGAGGATCGAAGTAGACGGCGACCTGTTCCCGCGTACCGTCCTCCAGGAAGAAGGTGATCTCCACTCCCACGCCCCGTTGTCGAAACCACAGTTCCTGATCGCCCAGATACCGGAGTTTTGTTCCCGGCGTGCGCCAGCTTCCCCGCATGATGGTATCAATATTGCGCCGGAGACCGCGTAAAAACTGGGCGATTTCCTCCTCCTTTTGATCTCGCAGATTGCGGGATTCTCCATCGTAAATCCAGCCGCGCGATCCCACATTGGTTTGGATGAACCGATCTTTTCCTTTGCCGTACTCCGTGCGCTCGCGGTCGGGATAGACGATGTAATCAATGAAGGGAACGAAGGCTTGAAGGCCGCCGCGCTCGTCGAACCGCGAATACAGGCCGCGTGTGATGACCGACTTCACGCTCAGATATTTTTCTCCGCCGAGGGCCTGGGTTGCGGCCTCGAGCAGTTCGCGGGCGCGAGTCTCACTATCACTCGCGGGATTCTGACCCACCACCGGCAGGGACAGACACACGGACAGGCAAACGATACCCGCGATCTTTCCGAGCGTGATTGATCCGGGAGCGTTAGGGCGGTGTGTAGGGCGAGACGTCTGGATGTGAAACTCACGGGTGTGACTTCGCGCGGACATATTCCCTTCAGGAAACTGGATGAAGAGGCGCGTTCGTTAAACCATTGCCTGATGGCCACAGGTAACGGTGATCTGCTCGCCGAGAACGTCCACGAGGAAATGATCACCTTCTTTCCACATCTGGGTGATGGGGAGTTTCACCTGCTCATCAATCGTTCGTTTGAGGAACCGGGCGCCAAACTGCAAGCTGTAGCCGAGATCAACTAACCGGTCCAGCGCCGCCTCGGTCACCGTCAGCGACTTGAAGCTCCGCGCCATCTGATTCTGAATCTTTTCCAGATACATCTGGGCAATCCGGCGCACCTCCTCGCGGGTCAGCGGGGAGAAGACAATGATCTCATCAATCCGGTTGCGGAATTCGGGGGAGAAGTGCTCCTCGGCGGCTTTCAGAATCTCGTTCTTGATCTGCTGAAGCGTGTCTTTATTCTGCGGCGCGAATCCGAGCGGATGGAGGTACTTTTTGTAGCGGTCGCCTCCCAGATTTGACGTCATGATGACAATGGCATCCGAGAGATAGACCTTCTTCCCCCGACCATCGGTGATCCACCCTTCGTCAAAGGCCTGGAGAAAGAGATGCGTCAGGAAGAGAGAGGCCTTTTCGACTTCATCAATGAGAAGCACGGTGAAGGGATTGTCGCGGAGGGCTTCGGTGAGGATACCGCCGCGTTCGCTACCGACGATGCCTCGGGGCATACCGATGAGTTTCTCGATGCCAATGGTTCCATCCTGGTACTCGGAGCAGTCAATGCGGATCATCTTATTTTCGTCGCCAAACATGAATTCAGCGACTGCTTTGGCCAGCTCGGTCTTCCCCACGCCGGTCGGGCCGAGGAAGAGGAGGACCCCATCGGGACGATAGAAATTTTCCTTGAGCGGACCCTTATTCAAGCGCAATCGGCGAGCGACAGCACGAATGGCCTCCTCCTGTCCCACGACGCGACGAGCCAGGGCCGCTTCCATGTCCTTGAAGCGGTCGGTCGTGTCGCGGAAGATCATGTCCATGGGGATGCGAGCGTCCTGAGAGATCACCTCGATGACGTGCTCCGGGCGCACGATGAGCGTTTCCGGCTGGCGAATCTCCACTTTCACGGCGGCTGTGTCGAGCCAGCCGATGACTTTATCCGGCAGGTGGAGACCGCGGAGGTAGCGAGGAGCCATCTCCAGGGCGGTTTCAATGGCTTCGTCCGAGATCGTCACCGAGTAGTTTCGTTCCAGGCGGGGTTTCACTCCCATCAAGATTCGTCGCGTCTCATCGAGGCTGGGCTCCTCGATGCGCACGACGCGGAAGCGACGGGCGAGCGCTTCATCCTCGGCAATGTATTCTTTGTATTCGGTCGCGGTGGTCGCTCCAATAATCCGAATTTCGCCGCGGGCGAGGGCTCCTTTGAAAATGTTGGCTGCATCGTTGGACACGCCCAGAGCAGCTCCCGCGCCGATGATCGTGTGGGCTTCATCAATGAAGAGGATGATGTTCTCCCGCTCCCGAACTTCGTTAATGATGCCGTGAAGCCGCTCTTCGAACATGCCCCGCAACATCGTTCCGGCCACCACGCCGGACATCTGCAGAGCCACGATGTGGGCATTGCGCAACCGGGGCGGGACTTTCTCCGGCTGGTGCTCGATGAGGCGTGCCAATCCTTCAACGACGGCCGTCTTGCCGACGCCGGAATCGCCGATGAGCATCACCGAATTGGCTCGCTCCCGGTGGCAGAGAATCTCCATCACCTGCTGGAGTTCCTTCTCCCGGCCAATGAGCGGGGGCAAACGGTCTTCGCGCGCCAGGCGATTGAGACTGACACCGAAGTGCTTCAAGTAGGGCGGCAATTCATAGCGGCGGCGGTACCGCTCCTCGCGTTCTTCGCGCGAGCGGACGCGGGTAGCGATCTTTTGCAGGACCACATCGGGATCGGCCCCCAACCGGCGCATCACCTCGACCGGGATTCCCTCCCGATCCTGAAAGACGGCGACAAACAGGTCGGAGGCATCAATCTCATTCCGTCCCATTTGCCGGGCGCGTTCCAGGGCCAGCCGCAGGACATTGCGCCCCGACGGGGAAAGCCTCATGCCCCGTCCGGTGAACTGGCGGGCCACCGACAGCTCTTCGTTGAGCGCCCGGATCACCGTTTGGGGATCAATGTTGAGGCTTTGCATAACCTCGTTAAAGAGATGGCGCTCGACGTCAATCAGGGCCGCCAGGATATGTTCGGAAGCGATAAAATTGTGGTCGCGATGGCGGGACTCTTCAATGGCCCGCGTCATGACGCGCCGCCCGCTCTCTGTGAATTTATCTTGATATTGGCCCAGGTCAATCATAGGTGTCCACGCGATGGAGAATTATACACAGGGCATCTGCCCGGCTCAAGCGGGGCTCCATCGCCCCCTCTCCCGCACGGTTGTTTCTGCCGCTCGTTCATGATCATCGCTCCAGTTGATAGTATGAGGAAGCTCGTGAGAAATTTCAATGGCGAGACTTGACGACATCCGCCCAGCCGATCAAAATCTGGCCTGTCACGGGTAATGACGCCTATCGCTATGTCGGGCAATCTGCGCAGAACCAAAAAACCGCCGCCCCCCGACCCGATCATCGGCTTACCCTTTTATGACCCCACCGAGTTCGAGAAACAGCTCCAGCATGCCGATGATGAAATTGAATTCTCCAGCTATCAGGAATGGCTGGCGGCACACAACCAGATCAAGGAACAACTGACGAAGCTCGGCTTGAGGGTTGTGGATGTGCCGATCAACGCCGATGAAATGCACCGGTATTTCCAGGAGCACGGATTACGGAATGATGCGGCCAACCGCAGTCAGTACGTCGCGCGAAAGCTCTTTGCCGAGCGCAACCCGAACAAGAGGTCAGCGAATTTGCCGTGACGGATATCCGCGTGACAGCGAAACGCTTTCTCCCGGTCGGCAAACTTCCCCTCGCTTTACTGAACGAACAGATTGGCCGCATCCGCAGGGCTGATGACCGCGTGGTCCTCGGCCCACGAATTGGCGAAGACGCCGCCCTCATTGATTTCGGCGACCGATTTCTCGTCGCCAAAACTGACCCCATCACGTTCGCTACGGATCGCATCGGCTGGTATGCTGTGCATATCACTGCCAATGATGTGGCTGTGATGGGAGCACAGCCCCGGTGGTTTCTGGCGGCGCTGCTGCTGCCCGAAGGCAGGACGGATGCGGATTTGGTGGCGGCGATTTTCGCTGACATTGCCGCGGCCGGTGAGCAGCTCGGCGTGACGCTCATCGGAGGGCACACGGAAATCACCGCTGGTCTCGATCGTCCTATCATCGTCGGTCAAATGCTCGCGGAGGTGGAGAAAGCACGAGCCGTCAGCAAAGACCAGGCTCGCGTGGGAGATTGGATTTTGCTCACCAAGGGGGTGGCCATCGAGGGGACAGCCGTCCTGGCGCGAGAAAGAGATGCATCGTTAGCCCAACGAGTGGACGCTTCGATTCTGGAGCGGGCGAAAGCCTATCTGGTGAATCCAGGCATCAGCGTGGTTGCAGATGCGCTCACGGCCTGTTCGGTCGCGCGGGTTCATGCAATGCACGACCCGACAGAAGGCGGCATTCTGGGTGGATTGTGGGAACTGGCTGCGGCGGCCTCTCTGGGAATGCATGTCGTTGCTGAGCGCATTCCCGTGCTTCCAGAGACACGCATCCTCTGTCAAGCCCTCGGACTCGATCCTCTGCGACTGATTGCCTCGGGCGCATTGTTGATCGTCGCCCCACCCGCCGAGTGTGACAGGATCATCGCAGCCCTGTCCGAACGGGGGACGCCCGTTTCCATCATCGGCGAGATGAAAGATCCCGCCTACGGGACGAAAATCGAGACCAACGGTCATATCGAACCCTTCGATCCTCCCGAGCGAGATGAAATTGCTCGACTCTTCGACTCTGAGCAGCCGAGAGACCCTCGGGCATCGGAAGCCAGGGGGGTGAGTGCAGACCGCGATGATCTGAAGCAGATGTAATGCCGGCGAGGCCTTAGCAATGTGGCGGAAACACTATCGGTGGTCGTTGCCCCATCGGACGCTCGCACTGGGAGAGCGGACGCTGATTATGGGGGTGCTCAACGTGACCCCCGACTCATTTTCCGATGGAGGCGAGTTCTTCTCTCCAGATCGAGCCATCGCGCGGGCTCTGGAAATCGAAGCCGAAGGAGCGGATATCCTCGACATCGGCGGCGAATCCACCCGTCCTGGAGCGCGGTTCATCTCCGCCGAAGAAGAATTGGAGCGGGTGATGCCCGTGATCCGATCAGTCGCGGGTCGAATTCACATCCCCATCTCCATTGACACGACCAAAGAGGTCGTCGCACGTGCAGCCCTGGATGCCGGAGCCGAAATCATCAACGATATTAGCGGTCTCACCTTCGATCCCCGGCTGGCCGATCTGGCCGCCGCGTCGGGTGCCGGACTGGTCATCATGCATACGCGAGGAACGCCCGACATCATGCAGCAGCTTGAGCCCAGTCCGGACATCTTTGCGGAGATCGAAGACCGTTTCCAGCAGGGCATTGAAGCGGCCCTTCGTTCAGGAGTGAAGCGAGACCAGCTCATCCTTGATCCTGGGATCGGATTCGGGAAAACGCTGGAAGATAATCTCGCCATTCTGAACAATCTGGATCGGTTCAGCCGCTTCGATTTGCCATTGCTCGTCGGGCCGTCGCGGAAGTCCTTCATCGGGCGACTGACGGGGAAGGAGCCTCGAGAGAGAGTCTTCGGAACTGCTGCTGCCGTCACAGCGGCGATCTTTCGCGGAGCACACATTGTTCGGGTTCACGATGTCGCGGCCATGTTCGATGTTGTTCGTGTGGCCGATGCTATCCTCCAATCTGCCTCAGTGGCTGCGGCCGAAGGACAGTGAGGAGGTCCGGGGATCTTTTCATACTGAACGGGCCGGAAAACGCACACGGGCTGAATTTCCATTCGGTACCCCCGTTGGCACCCCGGTGACGTAAAGACGATGTGAATGTGAGGGTTCGATCAAGGCCTGATGGGTGTTAAGTACGGGCGGGGTGCGTTGGACGCCCGGTGGGTGGATTGGTAAAGGAGGATGGGGCATTGAGGAGGAGCCCGCCCGTACGAACCCGAATCTCATGAGGTCCTGAAAAAATGACGGCTGGTGAGAGAAAGACGGAGGAGGGATGGGGTGAAGGTTTTGACCTGGGGCACACGAGAGTTGCTACCTGAGCTGAGTGGTTAGAGCCGGAAGGTAGAGGAAGTAACGCCTGCCCGAGGAGGGGATGAGGAAGCGCTCCGCCTTCTCCCTCACCAGCAAGAGTCAGGAGGGTGGTGATAGATGTTTGCACGGTCCCGGATGGCTTATGATGAAGACAAAAACCCCCAGCCTGTGGGAAAAAGAGTTGGTCCTGCCAGAATGCACCTCCTGTCGCACGAATACGAGCGGGCAAAGGATGAAGGTCGCGCGCGGGAGCAGGCACCATGAGCGGCAACAGTCGCTCGGGCGAGAAAGTCATCAGCAGCATTCGATCCACTCGCACATCGTCAACCGCCTGCGCCGGGGCTGGAACACGATCTTGAGTTCCGGCAGGACCAATCTTGTGAAGGAGGGTTGAGCAAAACCGTCTCAGGCCGGGGACAATCAACCCGGTCGTGCCACGAGAGCTTTGTGTGATGCCGTTGGGTGGAAAATGCCGCAGCTCAGCCTGGTGGGATGGGGAGCTGGCCCCAGGGAACGCGAGTTGGCGCCCTCTGCTGAGAATTGGAGCGTCGTCACGGTTAGAGTCGTCCACAGTCGCTCGAACGTGGTAGTGTCTCTGAAGGGAGCGTGTCGGGGTCGTTCTGAGCGGGGCTTTGTCAGCAGTGTACTGTTCCACACGAGCTGTCGCTTTCAGCACGAACACGAGCTTGGATGACCAACCCTGCCCATTCCCGGGCTGAGCTACGGCCTTCCCTGAACTGACCGCCGATGCAAGGGACGGTATCAGGACGCGGCTCTGAGCTGTGACGTTCATATTAATCATGTTCCCTCGCATCGCCTGCTTCATCATTTAACCTTCAACGTACAGACCTCTCCCCAACGGGCCGAATTCCACAGTCTGAACCTATATTGTCAGCCTTCTGCCTACGACCCCAACAAAGGTGAGCCCGATCTATTCTCCGCTTTGGCTCGCCTTTGTCTGCTCGTCTGAATGACGGCCACTCTTATACTACGAGTCGCCCGAAATGTCAAGAAAAAAAATTCAAGTAATTTCTTAAGTCAGCCAAACTAAGACATAGCGAAAATTGAACTAATTGACTTCAATTCGGCCCGATCCTCTAACTCTCACCGCATCTTTAGGTTAACCGACTCAAGGTACAGAGGCCCTGCCTCGGTGTCGAGTAATTGTGGAAAAGTTGTGGACCGCCTGGGTTACCCTTTTGGGTCGGCTGAGCGCATCCAGATGGCAATCGGGCAGTCAGGACGAGCTTATCCCAGTGCCTGGATCTTATTGAAATTTAGTCATTTGATAGCCAATCTTGAACTTTGAAAATGATACGCCTTAGCTCGTTTTTTGACGGAAAATATAGACCTGTCCTGCCCCGATATTGGCCCGAATCGTCATCCCGGGGGCGCTGATGATGAGGTCGGGCAGCGAGTCCTTATTGATGTCGGCGATGGCTAGTTGCGCCCCGAAAAGCCCGTTGTTCTGTGGGGTTGGTGGAAGCAGGATCATCGGCGTCTGGCCGAAGCTGAACCCTTGGGCCGACAACAGGCCGGTGAGGATAAGCACCCGACCCGCTTTTTCCTGGTTGGATACCATGCTATCGCTTTCGGAAGCGACAAGGTCAACGATGCCATCGCTGGTCAAGTCTGCGAGGGCAAAGGCCGATCCGAAGCGGGCGTTTGATTGAGGCTGCGGGTTCTGAATTATCAGAGGAGGACGTGAGCTGGGGAAAGGACCAAAGAGAACATAGATCCGTCCGGCTTCCGGAAGATTTGACACGTTAGCTTGAGGGGCACCAACGACGATATCGAGGGCGCCATCCTGATCAAGGTCAATCGTGGCCAGCGGGCCGCCAAATCCCTGGTTTTCACCGGTGGGGTCTGGGTTTGACAGAATCACCGGAGTCCGGTTGAAAAGCCCGGACGCACTGCCCAGATAAATGTACACTGCTCCGAGGGTGTTATTGGCCACCGACGCAGCCACGATCAGGTCGGTCTTCCCGTCGGCGTTGACATCTGCAGCGGCTACCGGAGATCCGAAAAAAGAGAGGAGTTCCGGACCGGAGAGCGTAAAATCAATGCGCCGGCCAAAACTTCTCCCGCCAAAAAAAATCTGGACTTGATCTTCGCCCGGGATTCCCACAATCAGGTCATCAATTCGGTCGCCGTTGACATCCGCCACTGCCAGGGACTCGCCGAAAAACGCGATGGGAATAAACTCATCAACCGGCGGGTGGCTGATCGTAACATCCGCGCGCGAGTTGAAATTCGGACCGCCCCAATAGACGAAGACCTGTCCGTCGGCCCTGACCGTCCCCGATTCCTCATCCACGTCGCCATCGGGAGCAGCCACAATCAGGTCCGTTCGTCCATCTCCGTTGAAATCTCCGGCGGCCAGCGTTGCACCAAAACCAATTTCGGGTTTTCCCATGATGGTCAGATCAGGGGTTGAGTCAAATGTCGTTTCTCCGTAGAAGAGAGTTACTCGTCCCTCGGTGTTCGAGACGGCGAGATCGAGCGATCCTCGGGCGTTAAAATCACCGATGGCGAGCGCACGTCCAAACATGGCGTTCGATTGAGGGGTCTTCTCGGCCAAAACCAAGGGGGGATCGAGCGATTGCCCCACCATCATCAGAGGATGGATCATGAGCGTGGTAATAAGAGGAATCACGAGAAGAAGAGCGCGGCTCTGTCGCGGATGTTTCCTCATAATGACCTCCGGTGGGCAAGGAATAGGGGGAAGCCTCTATCCTCGGCCGTTATGATATTGCCGTACATCGGCCCTCCTTCGTCTTCGTTCAGCCAAGTGCAGAATGGGGATTCTGTCGGATAACTCCCGCGCAACGAACACTGCGAGAAGCCAAGCCTCAGGGCGGAGGATATCTCCGGTTTGCGGTCCTGCTTGTCTGTCACATGTGCTTTGGTCGGCATCCCGGACAGCGCCACTACTGAGCGCGGGTGGCCTACGTCCCCTGTGCGCGAAAGAGGTAAGCGACGCCAGCGTAAGTTCGACCTGAGCGACTCATTCCCGGAGCTGTAGCCACAAGCTCCAATGCATTGGCGGTGTCGGCAACCAGGTTGGCTAGCGCCAGAGCGAATCCAAACTGTCCGTCCTCCACGGCAGTGGGCGGTTCAATAATCGAGGAAGGGTTTGTGGACGTTCCACCGAGAAAGATGTAAACGCGGCCTGCGCTCGCGCGACTGCGGGCAAATTCTCCAGGAGCGCCCACCAGAATATCGGGCGTGCCATCACGGTTGACGTCACCAACGGCCAGGGATATCCCGAACTGGGAATTTGCCCGGGCAGTGGCTTGTTGGAATGTCATGGCGGGGGATGCGGGGAACCCCGGTGAGCTGGTCAGGAAGACGTGGACCTTCCCGGCTCCGAGCATCCGGTTGACTGTGGCAGCGGGGGCTCCGATGATGAGATCGCTTCTCATATCCCCGTCGAGGTCGGCGGCGGCCAGGCTCAAGCCAAACTCCTGGTTCCGTTCGGCAGTGTCGGGATTTGTGATGACGAGGTCGGGATTGCGCGCAATGGTCTGTCCCCCAAAGTAGACGAAGACCCGCCCGATATCGGCGCGGCCATCGGCGTTGGCCATCGGGGAGCTCGCGATGATGTCGCCGGTTCCATCCCCGTTGACATCACCGACGGCTACCATAGTTCCGAAGTCAGGGGCATCTGGCGGGCTCTGGAGCGAGAGTGTGTTTGTTCCGAACCGCGTGCTTCCCCTGACGCCAGAGAAAATGACGACGGCGCTTCGCTCTGGCGCACCTACTATCAGGTCGGTGAGGCCGTCGCCATTGACGTCTCCAACGGCGAGTGAAAACCCGAAGAGCCCGAGATCATCACCCTGAGCGGGATCCATCAGTTGGAGATCCGGCTGGGCATTGAAGGTGCTCCCGCCAAACTCGACGAAAACTTTTCCCACGAAAAAAGGAAAGTCTTCAATTTCGACAATGAGAGCCCCAATGGCTAAATCCGTTTTGCCATCGCTGTTGAAATCGCCTGATGCAAGGCTCACACCGAACTGGCTTCCTTCAGGACCGGTGATGGTCAGTGCGGAGTTCACGGCCAGCGAGTTTTCACCGAAGAAGACGGTCACACGATCAATAAAGTTGGACACAGCCAGGTCGAGCGCTCCCCGCCCGTTGAAGTCGCCCACGGCAATGGCCTGCCCGAAGGCGGCATCCGACGTGATTTGTCTCTCGGTGAGAATGGTTGGAGACGACGTATTGAACTGAGCGGAAACTGATCCGACGAGATTGACAGCGAGCCAGGCTGAGAGGACAAATCGGTGGAGGGGGGACTTAAACGGCTGTCGCATCGTTGTGGACATGATTCCCTCCGAAGCAAAAAGCCTGTCCGCAGGGTCCGGCATGAAACCTGACCCTCATCATTTTTGCCGGGTGATTTCTACTCCTTTTTTCGCCTCCTGGCAAGTGCCGCCCTAGATTCCGGCAGCGAGCCGATCAATTTTGGCCGCCAGGATGAAGTCGTTTTCCGTCAGTCCGCCTGCCGCGTGAGTCGTCAACTGCAAGCGCACGCGCCGATAGTTGATCGTGATGTCGGGGTGGTGATCTTCTTGTTCAGCGATTTCCGCTACGTGATTGACGAAGGCGATTGCCTCGGGAAACGAAGGGAATCGAAACTCGCGCCGGATCTTTGATCCTTCGAGCTGCCACTCGGGGGATATCTGCGACAGGTACGACGCGACCTCCGTTTGTGACAGCGGAGGCGTGCCGCTCCGGCAGGGTTGGCATTTTTTCTCGGCCAGCGACATGGCTACCTCTCCGGTCTCATGTGGGGGAAGAGGATGACGTCACGGATTGACTTCTGGTTGGTCAGCAGCATGACCAATCGGTCAATACCAATCCCTTCCCCGGCGGTTGGTGGCATCCCGTAGCCGAGGGCCCGGATGTAATCTTCATCCATGACCATCGCTTCCTCGTCGCCACGGTCGCGCAGTTTCATCTGCTCTTCGAATCGCCGCCGCTGTTCCGCCGGGTCGTTGAGTTCGCAGAACGCGTTGGCGATCTCCAACCCACCGATGTACAACTCGAATCGGTGAGCGAGAGTGGGATCGGTATCGCTTTGTTTCGAGAGCGGGCTCATCTCCGTCGGATAGTCGGTGATGAATGTCGGCTGGATCAGGTGCTCTTCGGCGACGTGCTCGAAGAGTTTCCCCAAGCACTGACCCCAGTTCCATCGGGGATCAACACGGCCTCCGGTGAGCTGCAGAAGCTGTGCGACTTTACTCCGTTCGTTCAAATCTTCCGCTGACGGTCGCGTATCGGGATGGGGCCAGAAGCGGAGAATAGCTTCCCTGAGCGTCATGCGTCGCCACGGACGGGTGAAGTCAATTTCTCGACCGTCATAGGTGATGGTGAGCGAGCCAGTGATCTTTTGCACAAGATCGGTCAGCAGCTCCTCGGTCAGCTCCATGAGATCGGCGTAATCGTCATAGGCGGTGTAAAACTCCAGCATGGTGAATTCGGGATTATGGCGGGTGGAAAGCCCCTCGTTCCGAAAATTACGG